>NZ_JBHSGT010000063.1:0-135077 GCF_042654605.1 Enterococcus eurekensis | reverse complement strand
GATAGGGATATTAGTGATACATATTTCAATAAAATGTGCCAAAGAATTAAAGCTATGAATTATTCAGGAACTACTATGATTTCAAACTTTGACCTTTAGAGGATTTACAAGAGAAGAGCGTAATTTTTAGAAGAAAATCTGAATTAATGCGTAAATGCGACTCCAATAATATAGAAAAACAAGAGAGAATGTGCTACACTTCATTCAAATGAACATTTGAATGAAAGGGGTGTAAATATGAAAAATATAGATTTGGACGTTTGTAAAACGACGATTATTCATGCAGAAAAAGTTGACCAGGTTCAAACGGAACTGAAAGATCAAGATTTTGCGGATTTATTAGTACTGAGCAAGTGTCTAGGGGATTCTTCAAGGATAAAGATTTTATATGCACTCGCTACTTATAAAGAGATGTGCGTATGCGATTTAGCCGCAATCATTAATGCCAGTATGGCGTCAACTTCTCACCACTTGCGCTTCTTGAAGAAAAGCGGTGTCACAGTATCGTATCAAGAAGGGAAGATGGTTTACTATTCGCTGGCCAACGAAGAAATAGTGACTTTTATTCGCTCGGTCTTAAGAGTGGGAGAAGACTTGCAACTTATATCTTAGATGGGAGCGCACCTATGTTACAAACAATTATATCTGCCCTTGCGGTTTATGTTTCTACCAGTATTGATTATCTCCTGATCCTCATGATTATCTTCTCTCGAAGCAGCACGAAGGAGAAGATGAAGGGAATCGTTGGGGGACAATACCTGGGAACGGGAATGCTCGTTGCGTTCAGTTTATTTGCAGCTTATGTTTTAAACCTCATTCCTGAAGACTGGATTATTGGTTTGTTGGGATTGATTCCACTGTACTTAGGAATTCGGATTGCTTTCGAGGGAGAGCAGGATGAAGATGAAGAGGAAGTGCTTGAAAAAATGGAAGCAGGAGGGGGAAACCGATTATTTTGGACGGTAGCCCTGATTACCGTGGCTTCCGGTGGTGACAATCTAGGTATTTATATCCCTTACTTTACATCACTAGCTGGAATTGAAATTGGTGTAGCGTTAATTGTTTTCGCCATCTCTGTGGCGATCCTTTGCTATATCAGTTACAGATTATCAAAAATTACCTTGATATCAGAAACAATCGAGAAGTATCAGCGGGTGATAGTCTCGCTGGTTTTTATTGGATTAGGAATTTATATTATGATGGAAAATGGCACCATTCAAACCCTGTTGGGATTATAGAGAAAGCCATTCAAACTAATATTCAATAAGGAGAGACGCAATGGACGAGAACAAGAAACAACACGAATGGATCCTCGATGGGATCGATTGCGCTAATTGTGCTAATAAAGTAGAAAGAGGCGTTGCGAAGGTGGCAGGTGTGGCCAACAGCAACGTGAACTACATGACCCAAACCTTGCGCTTCGAGGTGACTGGGGAAAGGGAAGACCAAATCCTCTCCCAAGTGAAACAGAAAGTGAATAAGCTGGAGCCCGACGTGATCCTGAAAAACAAGGCCGACGGGCGCCTAATCAAGCTGGATACCCCCGCACACAAGGCTACCCAGCCAAAAGAGGACGAAAAACACTACGAATGGATCCTCGATGGGATCGACTGCGCCAACTGTGCGAGCAAGGTCGAAAGAGGCGTGGCTCAGGTAGCAGGTGTGGCCAACAGCAATGTGAACTTCATGACGCAGACCTTGAGCTTTGAAGTGACGAATGAGAAGAAAGACCAAATCCTCTCCCAAGTGAAACAGAAAGTGAACACGATGGAGCCAGATGTGCTCCTGAAGAACAAGGCCGACGGTACATTGATTGCAATGAGCACGAAGACAGCCGAGGCGGAATCAGCAGCTGCTGAAGCGGTAGAGCAAGATAATAGGGAAGACGGGAAAAAAAATGAACTGAGGACAGCCATCATCCGCTTGGTGCTTGGTTTTTCCTTCATGCTGGCCGGGATCTTCCTGTCACTGGAAGGATGGATGTCTTTTGCCCTGTTCGTAATTGCCTACCTGATCGCCGGCTATGATGTCGTCTGGCGTGCGGTACGGAACATGGTCCGCGGACAAGTCTTTGACGAGAACTTCCTGATGACAATAGCGACGCTGGCTGCCTTCTATGTACAGGAATATCCGGAGGCCGTCGCGGTCATGCTCTTCTACCAGGTGGGAGAACTATTCCAGGATGTCGCCCTTTCCAAGTCCCGCCGCTCGATTGCGGACCTGATGGATATCCGTCCCGATTACGCGAACCTAGATACGGGAAACGGGATTGTGAAGGTCGCACCAGAAACCATCAGGGCGGGTGATTTCATTCTGGTCCGACCGGGTGAGAAAGTGCCGTTGGACGGGAAAATCGTGGAGGGAACCTCCGCTATGGATACGTCCGCTTTGACCGGGGAATCGGTTCCGCGGAGCGTGGCCCCAGGTGACTCCGTCCTGAGTGGCTTTATCAATCGCAACGGTGTGCTGAAAGTAGTGGTGGAGAAGCCCTTTGCGGAATCCACCGTTAAGAAGATTTTGGACCTGGTCGAGAACGCCAGCGGCCGGAAGGCGCCGACCGAGCAGTTTATCACCAAATTTGCGCGCTACTATACGCCCGTCGTCGTGGTCGCCGCACTCCTGTTGGCGGTTGTGCCACCCTTGGTACTCCCGGGAGCGACGTTCGATGAATGGATCTACCGGGCAGCGATCTTCTTGGTTATTTCCTGCCCCTGTGCCCTGGTCGTCTCCATTCCCGTCGGTTTTTTTGGCGGAATTGGCGCTTCTTCAAGAAAAGGCATCCTCGTGAAGGGCAGCAACTACCTGGAAGGCCTGAATGACCTGAAGTACGTGGTGATGGATAAGACCGGTACCTTGACCAAGGGGAAGTTCGAAATCACCGCGATTGAACCCCAACAGGGAATCCGTTCGGAAGAGCTGCTCGAAATAGCTGCCCATGCCGAGGCTTATTCCAGCCACCCGATTGCCGATTCCATCAAGGAAAGATATGGCCAAACAATCCAGGAAGACCGGATCACCACCTATAACGAAATCTCCGGACACGGAATCCAAACCACCATTGACGGCAAGGAAGTGTTGGCCGGGAATGCCCGCCTGATGGAGAAGTTCGCGGTGAACTTCGAGGAAGTGAACGAAATCGGAACCATCGTGTACCTGGCTGTAGAAGGTGAGTACGCCGGCTCCCTCCTGATTGCGGACGCCATCAAGGAAGACGCCGCAGCCGCTATCGCCACCATGAAGGAGCGGGGAGTCGAGCATATCATCATGCTCACTGGTGACGCCCAGTCTGTAGGTGATGCAGTGGCCAAGAAACTGGGAATCTCAGAGGTCTACAGCGAACTGTTGCCGCAAGACAAGGTGGAAAAATTCGAAGAAATCCTCGCGCGAAAAGGGAAGAAGGAGAAAGTCGCCTTCGTCGGGGATGGAATCAACGATACCCCGGTCCTGGCCCGCTCTGATATCGGCTTCGCCATGGGTGGCCTGGGGTCCGACGCAGCCATTGAGGCCGCTGACGTGGTGATCATGGACGACAAACCCTCCAAGATTGGGACGGCCATGCAGGTGGCCAAGGATACCCGTCGCATTGTTTGGCAAAACATCTTCTTCGCCCTTGGGGTGAAAGGTTTGTTCCTCATTCTGGGTGCTTTTGGGGTGGCTTCGATGTGGGAAGCGGTCTTTGCGGATGTGGGGGTCACCGTGATTGCCGTCATCAATGCCATGCGAATCCTCAATAAATAGAATTAGTAAAAGGGAACTTCTTGTGATAAGAGAAGTTCCCTTTTCATTCTCTCCAGCCTTTTTTTAGGCAGGTGAATAGGCTACACTTATCTAGACAGAAAAGATAAGGTGTGTAAAATATAAGAAAACACACTGGAGGAAATATCACATGACTAGACGTGTACGTCAAATTTATACCCCTGAATTTAAACAACAAATGGTTGATCTTTATCAAGCTGGAAAACCCAGAGCACAGATTATCAAAGAATATGATTTAACGCCTTCTGCGTTTGACCGTTGGATTCGACAATCCAAACAGACCGGTAGTTTTGAGACGAAAGATAATTTAACGATGGATCAAAAAGAATTAATTGAATTACGTAAACGAAATAAACAGCTTGAAATGGAAAATGATATTTTAAAGCAAGCGGCGCTGATATTCGGACGAAGAGACAAGTAATTGATCAAAATAAAGATCGTTACTCGATATCAGCGATGTGCAAAGTACTTGGCATCTCTCGACAAACGTATTACTACCAACCAAAAGAAAAACATTCAGAGGCTGAGTTAGAAGAACAAGTCGAAGAGTTATTTATGGAAAACCGAAAAATTTATGGGACAAGAAAGTTGAAAAATCAGCTTGAAAAACGCGCCATCACCATCAGTCGTCGAAAAATCGGAAGTATTATGAAAAGACGAAATTTACAATCTGCCTATACCGTTGCTCAATTTAAAGCACCAAAATCGTCTGTAAACGAAGCTCCCACTCCTAATTTATTGAATCGGGAATTTTCTGATCGCGAACCATTAGAAGCGATTGTCACTGATCTAACTTATGTTCGAGTAGGAAAGGCTTGGCATTATATTTGTGCCATTTTAGACTTATTTAATCGAGAAATTATCGGGTATTCTTGCGGACCTAGAAAAGATGCACAATTGGTCAAAAAAGCCTTTCAAACGATTAATTATCCATTGAATGACGTGGCGATTTTCCACACTGATCGAGGCAAAGAATTCGATAACCAGTTGATTGACCAACTCCTAGAGTCTTTTGAGATTGAACGTTCTTTGAGTTGTAAGGGCAATCCTTATGACAATGCAGTAGCGGAATCTACCTATAAGTCAATGAAAATTGAATTCATCCGTCAACACACTTTTGAAACGTTAGACGAACTACGTATTCAGCTTTCTGACTACATTCATTGGTGGAACTATCTGCGAATCCATGGTTCATTGGACAATCAAACACCGATTGCCTATCGGTAATCGGAGGCTTCGGATAGATAATGAAAAGAACACCTTATAAAATTTGTCTAAAAAAGTGTTGCCAAACCAGTCGTCAACTACTAGGTTCCAGGATGCAGACTTTTTAATGTAGATTCGACTACAGGAGGAAAGAACAGATTCCCGATAGATCCTTTTCCATAGCTCTATTATTCAGGGAAATCACACAATATCCAAGCAATAAGATTTTGATTAATGAAAATATTTTTATTTAGTTTTCAAGGAGCTTTATTTGCTTCTAAATATATAATACGAGGAGGAAAGAAATATGCAAATAATCAAGTTAAATAATGGTGTTGAAATGCCACAATTAGGTTTTGGTGTTTATCAAATTCCATTGGATGAAACCGAAGAAGCTGTTTATCAAGCAATTAAAACTGGTTATCGCTTGTTGGATACGGCATCGGTTTATGGCAATGAAAAAGAAACAGGCGAAGGAATTAGACGGGCGATTAAGGAAAAGCTAGTTACACGTGAAGAACTCTTTATAACTTCGAAATTATTTATTTTACAAACGCCTGAAGAAAAAGCAACGGAAACTATTCAATATTCACTAGATGTTATGGGCTTGGAGTATTTGGATTTGTATCTTATCCATCAACCTTATGGGGATATTTATGGTGCATGGCGCGCATTGGTGAAAGCTCAAAAAAATGGAAAAGTACGTGCAATAGGGATTTCAAATTTCAAATCCGCAAAAATGATAGAATTTGTCGGTCTAAATGATGTGAAGCCACAAATTAATCAAATCGAAATCAATCCATGGTACCAAAGAATGGAAGATCAACAATTACATGAAAAATATGATGTACAAGTAGAAGCTTGGGCACCTTTTGCAGAAGGTCGTCATGAGCTGTTTGAAAATCCGATATTATCAGAAATCGGATTAAAATATGAAAAAACAATTGGGCAAGTTGTCCTTCGTTGGTTAATGCAAAGAGGAATCGTCGCTTTGGCAAAATCTGTTCGACCAGAAAGAATGGCTGAAAATATCAACATTTTTGATTTTGAATTAAGCAAAGAGGATATTGAAAAGATTGCTGAGCTAGATATGAAGAAATCCGCATTTTTTGATCATGATGCTCCAGAACAAGTAGAATGGTTCATGCAGCGGATGTTGGAGACTGAAAAGTGATGGCGTAGCATTATAAGAAAAAAAGAGGATTAGATAACTAACAACAGTAAAATAAAAGAACCGCCCTAGGAAGTTAGACAATGGTTCTAGCTCTCTAGGGTGGTTTTAATGTCGCCATTACATATTATTTCTAAATAGTCCCATGAAGTGACTATCTTTGTATTTCCCATTAAAGAAAAATTTGCTAATCATCGTACCTTCAATTTTGAAGCCTAAGTCTTGATAAATATGTACAGCTTTTTCATTGTTAACATCGACGTACAGAATAAAGTTTATTCATGTTTAGGAAATCAAAAATTTATTTAAGTAATGAATTTGTTCTAAATATTCTTTTTCTAATGGTCTAATTTTCATAAGATTTCTCCTCACTTTAAACATAATCCTAGATCATAAAAGTAGGAGAATACCAACGAAATCCTTGATTGTTCAAATGTATTAGAGTAAAACGACTATGATCATACCTCCTAAAGTCACACCCATTGCGTCTTTTGACTTAGCAAGCACAAGTCATTATCAATTCTCAGCTACCAGGTTTGTCATTTCGTAGTGAGTCGATGGGTTTAGAAGGAATTCTTGATAAGCAACTAAAAAATCTGTAACTGTGGGCTCTTCTGTGAGGAATGAGAATTGTTTGACAGATAAAATCGTTTCTTCTAAACCAAACAATTGCCGTACAACATAATACCAAGCTTTTTCACTAATCATAAAGGAAAAGTTGTAATTGAGAGTAATCTTGTCTATTGGTAAAGCATTTAAGTTTTGACCGTAGTGTAAACGTTGGATTTGAACGTCTTCAAATCGCCGACAAAGTTCGTGACGGCAAAACCAATTAAATGGCGGATCAAACGTTAAGGATACAATAAAACAGAGCCAACGAATTCGAAATTCACAACCTTTTAAAATAGGATCATGTTGCAAGGAAACTTGGATCTGATAAGGGGTAAACCAAGCTGAGAGCTTTTTGATTCGTCGTTTAACTGTTGATGGACTTAAATATAAGTTATTGGCTAGATGTTTGATCGTCGCAAAGGGTTGCTCGATAATTGCATGTAAAATTTGAAACGATTGATTGCATTGGAAAAGATGGGCGAGTAAATCCAAGCGTCGCGCGGGGGAACACCTTAGATAGAGATGTTGCTTTGTTAAATGAAAATCATTTTTCCAATCGGTATTTGTTGATTGTTGTAACCAATTTTTGATATAACGAATAATTTTATCAGTGGGAGTCATGTGTTTTTGTGCCATTTGATTCAAATCAAAAGAATCATTTAGAGTTTGATTCGTGAGTACATCAAAAATAATTTGTTCTGGTTTCGTTAATATTTTTCGGAACATTTCTATCACCTCAATGGAAAAATAGCATGTTCCTTTTTTAATCGCCTGTCGCCTCTTGAGGAGTAATATCTGCTAATGAGTAGCAATAGAAGATAATGGATTAATTCTTTGAAAATATTACTCGAATGATTCGTGCAAATAGTTAAGAAGAGTTTAAGCTGTTTGCTATTGGTCAGCAAAAGTCAAAAAGGACTGTTTTTTTCTATTTGATTCTAAATAGAACTTGATACTAGCGCATTTTTGAGTAGTTTATTTAGAAAATACACGTTAAAAAAGAGACCATTTTGGAAAAATCAATTGATTAATGATATTTTCATCCTCTTAATAGAATTATTTGTGAAATGAGCTTTCCAAAGGCTTGATCTATCTATGCTCAAAAATTATGACTTCACAAACTATGCGAAATAGACCTGTTTTTTGTTCATTAACAGATAAAAATGAGCATTAGTTGATTTGCTTTTTTATCCATAATTTGCTAGAATTTAAGCCTTTTTTTAACATTCAAAATCAAGTAGTATAGAAGAGGGAATAAGAAGGAGTGAAGTAGATTGGCAATTGGTCTTTTGGGAAGTCTTTATTTTATAATTATTGTCTTGGCAAATACGATTGGTGCGATTTCTGGCATGGGTGGCGGCGTAATCATCAAGCCTGTTTTTGATTTGATCGGTGTCCATCAAGTCGCAGAAATTTCTTTTTACGCCGCGGTTGCGGTTTTTGTTATGTCGATTGTTTCGACTTATCGGCAAGTTAAAAATGGCGTGAAAATTAAATGGCATTTTGCTGCCTGGGTCTCAATCGGTGCGATTCTGGGCGGCTTTGTGGGTACTCTTTTGTTAGAGTGGCTAATACGACGCTTACCTAATGAAGGGTATGCGCAAATGATTCAGATCGTTTTGACGATTATCACGTTACTATTTGCATTTTTTTATACGAAATACAATGCACCAAAATTTGAATTGCACCATTTAATCTGGTATATGTCATGTGGATTTGTATTGGGGAGTTTAGCGAGTTTACTTGGTATTGGAGGTGGACCAATTAATGTTTCTTTATTAATGCTACTTTTTTCTTTACCAATGAAAGAGGCAACGGTCTATTCAATTTGTACAATTTTTTTCTCGCAACTATCGAAATTAGTTTCGATTGGCTTTACAAGTGGTTTTGCTATTTTTGATTTACGTCTTCTTTGGTTTATTATCCCGGCTGCGATTATTGGAGGATTTTTAGGGGCGAAATTAAGTGGTATTTTGACAGGTGATAAAGTGGCGTTTGTTTTTCAATCCGTCATTTTGCTCGTATTATTAATTAATATCTATAATGGAATATTGCTAATAATGTAACAAAGAGTTTCGATAGAAAAAGAATCGTTGATTTTTAATAAAATATAAAGTTAGAGGTACATGTCACAAGCAGATTAATTGCTTTTTTTGCAATAAAAACTATGATTATAAAGGAAGATTAAAGTGGTGTTATAAATCAGTGGAAAAGAATTAATCTATTTGTGAAAAAGTTCCTTGTCATTATTTCGATTTTTTAAATGATTTTATTACTTATAAACACTACTTTGCGAATTTCTTTCGAGTATAAATAACGATAAATGGGGGATAGCAATGGATATTGTGACACTAGCGCGGATACAGTTCGCGATGACAACAGTATTTCACTACTTTTTCGTACCTTTTTCCATAGGTACGGGTTTGATTGTAGCAATTATGGAAACGATGTACGTTATAAAGAAAAACGACATCTATTTGAAAATGACGAAATTTTGGGCGAATATTTTCCTACTAAGTTTTGCAGTAGGGGTCGTTACGGGACTAATCCAAGAATTTCAATTTGGGATGAACTGGTCAGAATATTCTCGGTTTGTGGGGGATATTTTCGGAGCGCCACTAGCAGTTGAAGCATTATTAGCTTTCTTCCTAGAATCAACCTTTATTGGATTATGGCTGTTTACTTGGAATAAAGTGAGTCCAAAACTACATGTAACTTTTATGTGGTTGGTTGTTTTTGGAACACTAATGTCAGCATTTTGGATTTTAGTAGCCAATTCTTTCATGCAACATCCAGTCGGTTACACGATGAATAATGGACGAGCAGAAATGACGGATTTTGTCGCACTAATTACGAGTCATCAAGTGTGGTATGAATTTTCACACGTTATTTTTGGTGCGGTAATTATGGGTGGTACGGTCATTGCAGGGATGGCTGCGATTCAACTATTAAGACAAAAAACAATGAGTGAAATTACAAGCAGTATTTACAAAAAATCAATGCGAATTGGTTTTGTTGTCGCATTAATTGGTTCACTAGGTATTTTAGGAACAGGGGACTTACAAATGAAGGCCTTAGTTCATGATCAACCAATGAAGTTTGCAGCAACTGAAGGTTTGTATGAAGACTCCGGAGATCCTGCCGCTTGGACAGTGATCGCTTGGATGAACACAGTAGAAAGAGAACGTGTATTTGGTGTTGAGATTCCGTACATGTTAAGTATTTTATCTTACAACAAACCATCTGGATATGTTAAAGGGATGAATACAATTGAAGCCGAACTTGTCGAAGAACACGGTGAAGGTGATTATTTCCCACCAGTTAATACACTGTTCTGGACATTCCGTATTATGGCTGGAATAGGTATGTTAACATTGCTTGTCTCAAGTGTGGGATTGTTCTTCACGCGTAAGAAAAATCCGAAACTGTACGAGTCACGCTGGATGCTTTGGGTTGTGTCATTAATGACAATTACACCGTTTTTAGCCAACACATCTGGATGGCTAGTGACAGAATTAGGACGTTACCCTTGGACAGTTTATGGTTTATTCAAAATTGAAGACAGTATCTCACCGAATGTTTCAGCAACATCACTTTTAATTTCAAATATTACTTACTTTACTTTGTTCTTAGCCTTAGGTGGTGTGATGGTTTATTTTGTTAATCGTCAATTACATAAGGGACCTGAGTATGGGGAAGAACTTGAGGCACTCGAAAATCAAGCAGCAAAAGATCCATTTGATGGAGGTGGCTACTAATGAGTGGGTTACAATTATTTTGGTTTATTTTAATTGGCGTCTTATTTGCAGGTTTCTTCTTTTTAGAAGGGTTTGACTTTGGAGTAGGTATGTCAACAAAAACGTTAGCCTTTGACGAAGACGAAGAAAGTCAAATCATTGCAACGATTGGACCAGTTTGGGATGGGAATGAAGTTTGGTTAGTCACAGCTGGTGGCGCGATGTTCGCCTCTTTTCCATTTTGGTACGCATCATTATTTAGTGGCTACTACTTAATTTTACTCTTAATTTTAGTCGGATTAATTATTCGCGGTGTTTCGTTTGAATTCCGTGGTAAAAGTACGAAGCATAAAGCTTTATGGACTTGGACATTAGCAATTGGGAGTTTCATGGTTCCATTTTTCTTCGGCATCTTATTTACAAGTTTGATTCAAGGAATGCCGATTGATGCCAATGGTGATATGATGGCGACCTTTACGGATTATATTAATCCATTGTCTGTAGTAGGTGCCATCGCCTTAACATTGCTTTCATATTTACATGGAATGAATTACTTAGCGCTTAAGACAACTGGTCCGGTTCGTGAAAAAGCCAAAAATCACGCACAAGCACTTTATTGGGTTTTATACGCTGGTTTAGTTTTATTTAGTATCTTATTATTCTTCAATACAGATTTCTTTGAAAATAATTTTGTGCTAACAACTATTTTGTTAGTCTTGATGGTCGCATTGACACTCATTGCGAATGTGGCGCTATATCGTCATAAAGAATTGCTAGCTTTCCTAGCAAGTGGTTTTACACTGATTACTTTAGTCGCTTTATTATTCACTGGATTATTCCCAAGAGTAATGATCAGTTCAATTTCACCTGATTTTGATATCTTGATTAAAAATGCGACATCAACACCTTATACTTTAAAAATTATGAGCATGGTTTCCTTGACGATTTTACCATTCGTTTTAGGCTACATCGCATGGTCTTACTACATCTTTAGAGGGCGCATCAAACATGATGAACCAGTGGAGGGCTATGACGAATGATGGATAAAGCTTTAATGGGCTTATCCAAGATTAAACAAATAATGGGGATGCTTGCAGGACTAGCGGTTTTGCAAGCTCTCTTTATTATTGGACAAGCTTATACGTTAGCAACAGTGATTACACACTTGTGGGAAGGAAAAACGATGAAAGGCCAAGGCATTTGGTTGTTGAGCTTTTTTATCATCTTCCTTGCTCGTCATGGGGTCACGTGGTTACGCAATCACATTTTAGATCGCTACGCAGCTGGACAAGCACAAGTGTTGCGTAAACAGTTATTAGAAAAAGTCTTTCGGGTAGGTCCAAGCATCGTTCAAGATCAAGGGACTGGAAATATGACCACGATGGCTTTAGAAGGCATTAATCAAGTGGAAAACTACATTCATTTGATATTAGTCAAAATGATGAATTTGATGATTATCCCTTGGATTATTTTAGCTTTTATTTTTTATTTGGACACGCAGTCAGGCTGGATTTTAATCGTGATTTATCCTTTAATCATTTTATTTATGGTTATTTTAGGTTACGCAGCCAGAGCTAAGGCAGACCGTCAATATGCTTCTTTCCAAATTTTAGCTAACCATTTCATTGATTCTTTACGTGGATTGGATACTTTAAAGATGTTTGGTATTAGTAAGCGTTATGGTAAGAGTATCTATCAAACAAGTGAGGCTTTCCGTAAATCAACAATGAGTACGTTAAAAATTGCGATTTTATCAAGTTTTGCGCTAGACTTTTTTACGACTTTATCTGTCGCAATTGTGGCTGTTTTACTAGGGTTACGTTTGCTAAATGGCGTTGTCTTTTTATTACCAGCCTTAACTGTACTTATTTTGGCTCCAGAATATTTCTTGCCAATTAGAGATTTTTCAGCTGATTATCACGCAACATTGGATGGGAAAAATGCGATGACAGCGATTCGTGAGGTATTGGAAACACCTGAGACCGTGAGTGAACCAATTGCTGTTCCAACTTGGAATGAAAATTCTACAATTAGTGTTGATAATCTGAGCCTGGATTATGAGGGGCAATCAGCGCTAACCCAAGTTGCATTTTCGGCTAAAGGTTTCCAAAAAATTGGTGTGATTGGGATGAGCGGTTCAGGTAAATCAACTTTAATGGATATTATTAGTGGTTTCTTGACACCGAGTTCAGGTAATGTGATGTTAAATCAACATCAATTATCGAATTTTACGCAACAAGAATGGCAGAAACAATTACTTTACATCCCTCAACATCCGTATATATTCCAACTATCATTACGTGAGAATTTGACTTTCTATACACCAGAAGCAACTGAAGAAGAAATTTCTAAAGCCATTGAAGTGGTCGGATTATCCCCACTTGTGGCAGAATTGCCAGAAGGGTTGGAAACACAACTAGGTGGAGGTGCTCGGACATTAAGTGGTGGCCAAGCACAACGGATTGCCTTAGCACGTGCCTTTTTGGATCATTCAAGAAAAGTCCTAGTCTTTGATGAACCGACAGCGCATTTGGACATTGAAACAGAACTTGAAATTAAAGAAGGTATGTTGCCTTTGATGGAAAATCGACTGGTTTTCTTTGCAACGCATCGTCTACATTGGATGCATCAAATGGATTACATTATCGTCTTAAAAGAAGGCGAAATCATCGAGACTGGAACTTTTGATGAGTTAGTTACTCAAAAGGGTCATTTCTATGATTTAACGAAACAAATGAGGAGGGATAGCGATGTTTAAAATTCCACTCATCGAAGCTTTTGGTAAAGATACGTGGGTTAAACCTTTTATGAAAAAATATAAAAGTGCCTTAATTTTAGCGCTTTTCTTAGGATTTTTAACCTTTTTAAGTGCGGGTGGTTTGATGTTTGTTTCGGGCTATTTGATTTCACGTGCCGCTTCACGACCAGAAAATATTTTAATGATTTATATTCCAATTGTTTTTACTCGAGGATTTGGGATTAGTCGACCGGTTTTTCGTTATTTGGAACGCTTAGTTAGTCATAACTGGGTTTTAAAAATGACCTCTAAATTACGTTTAAAACTTTATACAACACTTGAAACCGACGGCGTCTTTTTCAAACGCCATTATCGAATGGGCGATATTTTGGGGATGTTAGCTGAGGATATTAATCATATTCAAGATTTATATTTAAGAACGATTTTTCCAACAGTAATCGCTTGGTTACTATATATTGCAATTGTCATCGCTTTAGGTTTTTATTCTTGGTGGTTTGCACTTGTGATGGCATTCTTGTTCTTTTCTTTAGTTGTTGTTTTACCGTTGTGGTCACTAATTATCAATGGTGCACGTCAAGAAAAAGAAAAACAATTAAAAAGTGCATTGTATAGTGAGTTAACCGATAATGTTTTAGGTGTTTCTGATTGGATTTTTAGCCAACGTGGCGATGAATACGTTGCTTTACATGAAGAAAATCAGGCACGATTACTTGAACTACAAGAAAAAGTTCGTCGTTTTAATAATCGTCGGGACTTTCTAGTGGAAAGCATTTTTGGTATCATCGTTGTCGCACTTGTGTTATGGACGAGCCAAACCTTTATTGGTAACCATGGTGGAGACGCAAACTGGATTGCCGCTTTCGTCTTGAGTGTCTTTCCTCTGGTGGATGCTTTTAATGTTTTACCGTCGGCTGCAGAGGAAACCAATCGTTACAAAGATTCGATTGTTCGTTTAAACGAATTACCAACTCGTCCAGAAGTAGAACCGATAAAAGATTTTACTGGAACAACCGAGATTGAAATTCAAAATCTTTCCTTTACTTATCCAAATACAACAAAAAGAGTTTTGGATAACTTGAGCTTGTCCTTACCAGTCGGACATAAATTAGCGATTTTAGGCCGTAGTGGTTCAGGGAAAAGTACACTAGCTAGTTTGCTACGCGGCGATCTTGTACCGAGTGAGGGAACAATTAAAATCGGGGGAATTGAAACACAACGATTTGGCGATACTATTTCAGAACAAATTGGTGTTATTCAACAAACACCGTACTTATTTAATACAACAATTTTAAATAATTTACGATTAGGGAATCAACAAGCGACCATTGAAGAAGCTTGGGAAGTACTCGAGAAGGTGGGTTTAAGAAAACTAATTGAAAGCTTGCCGGATGGTTTAGATACGATGGTGGATGAAGCCGGTTTACGTTTTTCAGGTGGTGAACGTCATCGTTTGGCACTTGCTCGCTTGTTATTGAAAGACACTCCGGTGATTTTATTCGATGAACCAACCGTCGGACTTGATCCGATTACAGAACAAGCTTTAATCGATACGTTTTTCGAAACATTAAACGACAAAACGATTATTTGGATTACCCACCATTTACAAGGAATTGAGAAAATGGACCAGGTCATCTTTATCGAAGAGGGGCAATTAGAAATGTCAGGTTCACCAAAAGAACTCGCTCAAACAAACCCTCGCTACCAACAACTAAAAACCATAGATGAAGGAAGGTTGTAAAAAGGATGTTCAGCGACAAGAGATAAGCGAGCATTCGAAAAAATCGCTTTTTGATTTTATTCGAGTGAGTCCTTATCTCCGCCGTCGCTATCCTTTTGACACCGTTAATCAGAAGGTTGTAAAAAGGATGTTCAGCGACAAGAGATAAGCGAGCATTCGAAAAAATCGCTTTTTGATTTTATTCGAGTGAGTCCTTATCTCCGCCGTCGCTATCCTTTTGACACCGTTAATCAGAAGGTTGTAAAAAGGGTGCCCAGCGACAAGAGATAAGCGATCATTCAAAAAAATCGTTTTTTGATTTTATTTGAGTGACTCCTTATCTCCGCAGTCGCTATCCTTTTCACACCGATTAAATAATGTTCACCGTCTACTAAAAAACATCATGGTGGATAATTCCACCATGATGTTTAGTACGTACGGATTAAGAGTTGTGTCGTTAATTTTTTGAGTGCTTTACGTGTTGGGCTTTTCGGTAAGCAATCAATGCTTTCTAGTGCATCATTCGTATAGTTTTTGGCATATTTCTTGGCTTGTTTCACACCATCATATTTGATAACGAGTTGCATGACTTCTTCGGCTTCCTCGATTGTTACTTGACTTTCTTTTTTAAAGTACGGAAGAAAAACATCTGGATTCGATTCTTTAGCTAGGAGAAGTGGTAAAGTATAAACACCTTGAACAAAATCTTCAAGTATCGGTTTTTTTAGTTCTTCTTTCTCAGAAGTATAATCTAAAATGTCATCAAAAATTTGAAATGCCATGCCGATATTTCGACCAATGTTTGCTGCTTGTTGAATGATTTCTGGAGAGCTGTGACCAAAAGCCGCACCTTCCATACAAGCAAGTGAGAAAAGCTCAGCAGTCTTTCCATTGATGCTATTCAAGTAATTTTCTACGGAACCGTTACTTTTATAACGACTCGCCATCTGGTTTAACTCACCTAAAAGCAATTGTTTCATCGATTGCGCATTGATAGCCATATACTCAGAGGCATTCATTGTTTCGATAATCAGGTCAAAAAAGACGGTAAATAATAAATCACCTGTATAAACGGCAACGTCTTTACCAAAACGTGATTGAATCGTAGAAACACCACGACGCAAAGGCGAATCATCAATAATATCATCGTGAACGAGTGTTGCCATGTGTAATAATTCTAAAGAAGTAGCGATTTTATTTAATTGAATGGGGTCTTGTTTTTCAAGATCGCCTAGTTCAGCAAAGAAGAAGAAAAAGGCAGGACGTAAAAATTTTCCTCCAGCTTGAGTCATTTCGATCAAAGCATCCTGAATGTCGGGATTTTCGACTTGAAGACGCTCCTCGATTAATGAGCAAACGGTTTGGAGTTTATTTTGAATAGTGGGATAATTGTTCCAGTAAGTGAGCATCAGATGTGTCCTTTCTAAAAAGCATTCTCCATTATTTTAACGCATCTTACAGTAAAAAGGCAATCTTATGCCTTACAAGTAAAGGAGTTCACATGTCAATTAAGATTTTTTTTGAGTTGGTTGAAATAAAAGCCAAAACAGCGAGTGTTTTGCCATTTTTAATCGGCCTTTGTTATAGCTATTATCATTATGGCCAAATTCATTTAGGGTACGTTGCCATTTATTTTATCGCGATGTTTATTTTTAACATGGCAGTCGATATTTTAGATAACTACAACGATTTTAAAAATGCTACTGATGTTCATGATTATAAAGAAAAAACCAATGTCATCGGTCGTGAAAACTTATCGTTAGTCATGATTCGCTGGATGATTATTAGTATGATTCTTTTCTCAGCTAGTTTAGGAATTTGGTTGGCTTCACAAGTTGGCTGGCCCTTATTATGGATGGGACTCTATTGTTATTTAGTCGGTATATTCTATTCATCCGGACCAAGACCACTATCGAGTTTACCACTAGGGGAATTCTTCTCGGGATTTACGATGGGCATGATGATTTCACTCATTACGGTCTATCTAAATGCGTCTGATATTTTTCAATGGCAAGCGCAAGAACTACTAAATATTGCGGTGATTGCACTACCCAATACAATGTGGATTGCCAATTTAATGTTGGCTAATAACATTTGTGATCTGGAAGAAGATCAAAACAATAATCGTTATACTTTAGTGCATTATTTGGGTAAACCAAAAGCACTGAAATTATTCGTACTACTTAACGCGATTGCTTTAATTAGCATTGGCGCCTCTGTTTTGCTTGGAATTGCGCCTACAACAGTGCTGTTAAGTTATTTAATAGTGCCTTTCATTTGGAAACAAACAAACATATTTTTACAAAAGCAAGAGAAATTAGTGACCTTTTCAACGGCCATTAAAATATTAGCAATAGGTTCAACTGTTCAAGTATTAACGTATTTTATAGGAATAATATTTGTCAGATAAAAAAGAAAGAAGTTGAAATTCAATGAAAAAAGTGATGATATTAGGTGCAGGTTACGCAGGTTTAAGAGCGTTGAGAGAATTACAGAAAAAAACAAAAGGGTTCGAAGTAACGATTGTTGACCGTAATAGTTATCATTTTGAGTCAACGGATTTACATGAAGTCGCAGCAGGAACACAGCCATGGGGAAAAATCACATATGAAATTAGTGATGTTGTCAATCCAAGTATCACAACATTTATTCAAGATGAAGTGATTGAAATTGACGCAAAAAATCAAGAAGTTCATTTGAAAGATAGTGGCGTTCATCAATATGATTATCTAGTCGTTTCTTTAGGCTTCCGATCTGAAACATTTGGTATTCCAGGTGCTGAAGAATTTGCTTTAGAAATGATTGATATTGATTCTGCTCGTAAAGTGCATGAAAATATTTTAGCAGCGATGGATAAATATAAAGAAACCCAAGATCGTAAATATTTAAATATTGCTGTTTGTGGCGCAGGATTTACTGGTATTGAGTTAGTCGGTTCACTTGTTGAAAATAAAAAAGAATTTGCCAATCGTGCAGGGGTTAAAAAAAGTGATGTGACTATCTATTGTGTGGAAGCAGCGCCAAGTATCTTACCAATGTTTAACGATGAGTTACGTAAATATTGTCTAGACAATCTAGCAAAATGGGATGTCGAGTTAATGACAGGTAAAGCAATCAAAGGCCTAAAACAAGATACGGTTGTTTATGCTGATGGTGAAGTTGAAAAAGAACTTGCAGCAGGTACAATTATTTGGACAACTGGTGTGAGTGGTAGTGAAATCATTGGTAAATCTGGTTTTGAAGAACGTCGTGGTCGTGTGATGGTTAAACCAAACTTGACTGATCCAACATATGACAATGTTTATTTAATTGGTGACGTGAGTGCGGTAATGGATCCTGAAACAAACCGTCCATACCCAACAACTGCACAAATTGCTTTAAAAATGGGTGCTCATGCTGGACGAAATATTTTATCCCAAATTGCTGGTCAACCAACAACGGACTTCAAATTTGAATCATTAGGTTCAGTCGCATCTATCGGCAATACGCATGCATTTGGACTTGTTGGAAAAATCAATGTCAAAGGTTATCCCGCTTCATTCGTTAAAAAAATGATCATGAATAAATCATTACTAGACACAGGTGGCGTGAAAGAAGTCATGGCAAAAGGGCGCTTTGATTTGTATAGATAAAAAGCTTATATCAAAAGTGTTTAATGGTTAATAATAAGTAAATATGTTTCTCCAAAGTTAGAAAATCTATCTAACTTTGGAGTTTTTTGTCAGAAATTGAAGTCGTCAAATATTTTCAAATTGGATTGTTAAACCAATCAAAGTAAAAGATAATACGTTATGTTAAAATACAATTAATAGTGAGGAGGTTTAGATATGAATATAGTAATTTATCATTCAAATGATTTTCATAGTGATTTTAATAATCTTAAGAAAGTTAATTCTTATCTTCGAAAAAATAAAACAAAAAATGATTTGTATTTTGATAGTGGAGACTACACTGACTTATCGAGTATTATTGTCGAGGCAGATGGTGGAAAATCAGCTATGAAACTAATGGTTGATAGTCAATTGGATGCAATGGCTATAGGGAATAATGAAATTGACTTGGGATGTTGTGCACTCGAAAAGCTAACGGAAAGTGGGATTCCACTAATATCAACAAATTTACGAAATTTGAATAATGCTTCTGTTCAAGGTGTTTTATCGTCAAAGATTTTTATTCGCGCAGGTAAACGACTGCTGGTACTTGGTTTATCCCCATATTACAGTAAAGATTTATTACACGAAGCATATGATTTGTTTTTTATGATGGGCGGACTTCGTACACATGAGCCGATAGAGTTATTGAAGGAAGAAATAGAAAAGCAAAAAGAAAAGTACGACTATTGTATCCTTCTTTCTCATAGTGGTCTGGGGATCGATCAGATGATTTTAGAAGCTGTTTCTGAAATTGACTTATGTTTGGGTGGTCATACTCATGATATTGAAACATATAGAGGGTATTCCCAATCTGGTAAAGGTGAAAAGTTAGGAAAAATTACGTTAGAAGTGATAGAAGGACAACTTGTTGAAGTTGAGAATATTCAGCTAGATTTAAAGAAATCAAATGATTTACAATTTGATAAATTATATAGTGAAATTGAAAAATCCACAGATCGAATATTATCTAAACCACTATCGTATATTCGAGAACTACCATTTACAGCTTTTAAGCAGTCTGAGTTAATTAATTTTATTTGCGATGCATTAATGAAGGAGAGTCACTATGAATGCGATCTTGCTATTATGCATGCAGGTATTGCAGAAAAGGCGCTTGTACATCCTATTTCAAGAAAAAGCTTGATTGAAACTTTTCCTTCCAAACTAAATCCAACAAAATATAAAATTAATGGGAAAGAACTCAGAGAAGCGATTCATTTATCTTTTGACGACGAAAATATAAGAAGAAGTGGCAAAGGGGCAGGGTTTAGGGGAAGTGTTTTGGGGACTCTAGGATTTAGTCGAAATGTTAAAATTATTGAAGAGTCGCGTGTGATTACTATAGATGGTCAGCTGCTGGAAGATGATAAGAGCTATTTAATCATTACTGATGATTATCTCCAAAGAGGTAGTGGTTATCCTAGTCTTAAAGTAGCTGATAGTGAGGCGATCTTTGAACCAGGATTCATTCGAGACCTAGTCGAAAAGTATTTGATGGATGAAGAGCTATTTAAATTTTCTAAAGAGATTAGAATTTTTTAATACGCACTTCATATAATTAAAGAAGACAAATAAAAAGGTATTTATACTAAACTGGACCAAAAAAGATCAGCCCCTGAATACACTGTGACGAAAATCATAGCGTACTTCGAGGCTTATTTTTTTAAATACTGATTCATCTAATTGTTAATTTTTTATTGTATCGCCTGATCTAAGTCGGTAATCAAATCTTCAATGTCTTCAATCCCACAAGACAATCGGACTAAGGTTGGGGTAACGCCCATTTTTAGTCGTTCTTCTTCAGAAATGGCGGCATGTGACATTAGCCACGGTAAAGAAAGAATTGATTCAACGCCACCTAAACTGACTGCTACAATTGGTACTTTACAATTTTTTAGTAAGGATTCAACTTGTGCTTGGGACTCTAATTCAAAAGAGAGGACTGCGCCATTATTTTTTGCTTGTTTTTGATGAATCTCATAACCAGGATGTGTCGGAAGTCCAGGATAATAGACTTGTTTGACTTGTTTTTTGGTTTGTAAGAATTCAGCGATTTGTTGGGCGTTTTCTATTGAACGCTCCATCCGTAAACCCATTGTTTTCACACCGCGAAGTAGGAGCCAGCCGTCTTCAACAGAAAGAACAGCACCGAGCGCTTTTTGATGAATTTTTAATCGTTTATGCAAGCTCTCATTGTTGGTTGCAACAAGTCCTGCAATCACATCGCTATGGCCATTAATAAACTTTGTGCCGGAATGAATAACAAGATCAATCCCTAAAGGTAAGGTTTCTTGTCCAAGAGGGGTCATAAAGGTATTATCACAGGCGACTAAAATATCACGTTGTTTCGCCATATTTGTTACCGCTTTTAAATCAGTAATGGTTAATAATGGATTTGAAGGGGATTCTAAGTAAATCATTTTTGTGTTCGGTTGAATGGCGTTTTCCCAAGCCGACAGGTCAGCTTCATCGACCATCGTATATTCAATGCCAAAACGAACAAGAAATTCTTGAATCGTTTGAAAGGTTCCACCATAAATGTTTTTTGCTAGTAAGAGGTGATCGCCTTTTGAGAGTAAAAATAGTACGGCATTGATTGCTGCCATGCCAGAAGAAAAAGCCAGTCCGTATTCCGTGTCTTCAAGGATTTTAATGCATTCTTCTACCGCTGTAATTGTCGGGTTTCCAAATCGGGTATAATTATAACCTTCGTGATGGAATGCGTCCGGTTGATGAAATGTCGATGCTTGAAATTTTGGAATAGAAGAAGCGCCTGTGTCTTTACAAATAACAGGATATCCATGTAATAATTTGGTATTCATTTTCATGATAAATCCTCCCAATCGTCCATACTCTTAATAAATGAAAAAATATATAATAACTTACCGCCAAAGTAACATAGTTTGAAAGGGCTTGTCAATCACACTCAAAGAAAAAGAGTTTCACTCTTTTTTCAAAAAATGACCTAGCATGATAACGGATTCATTGCTTTTTTACAGAGAATAATGTAAAAAAAGTTAAATAAGATTTAGATGATAAAGCACAAAAAGCGATTGACCCCTATTGCATAAAATGGTAAGTTTTGGGTGTCATTTAACGATTACTTGTTACAATGACATTTTTTGGAAGATGAAATGATAGCGTTTTCTTTGTCGTTTTCGAAAAAAAATGAAACAAAAAGTGCGTTCTTTTCCAAAAAAAAGTAAAAAAAGGTACAATTAAGACAGTGTTAAATAAGGAAGGAGGAAGTCAAATGGAAATAGTTATCATTGGAGGGATTGCGGCAGGCATGAGTGTTGCTGCGAAAGCTTCAAGAACCAACAAAGAGGCAAACATTACTGTCATCGAAAAAGAGTCATTCGTCTCATTCGGAGCCTGTGGTTTGCCGTATTATTTGGGTGATCAATTTGATGATCAAGGAGAAATGTTTTCACGGACACCGGAACAAATGGAAAAAAGTGGAATCAACTTATTGCTAGAACATGAGGTAACGCAAGTTGATTTTACACAAAAAATCATTCGTTTTACGGATTTAAAGAGTGGTGAAAGTAAAACAAAAAGTTATGATCGCTTGATGATTGCAACGGGAGCGCAACCGATTGTACCGCCAATTCCTGGTATTGATTCAAGTAATGTTTATACGATTACGAAGCCAGAACCGGTGAAAGAATTAAAAGAACGGTTACCTGAGATTCAAAAGGTGGTCGTGATTGGTGGCGGATTTATTGGTGTGGAAGTTGCAGAACAATTGAGACATCAAGGCAAAGAGGTGACATTGGTTGAAGCTGATACGAAAATTATGGGCGGTCCGTTTGATCCAGAGTTTTCCGATAGGCTTGCGATGGCAATTGAAGAAGCCGGTGTACAAGTTCATTTAGAAGAACGGGCAGAACAGTTTGTGACTGACGGTGATCGTGTGACAAGTGTGAAAACCAATAAAGGCGAATACACAGCGGATGTTGTGATTGTAGCCATTGGTTTTAGACCAAATACGAAGTTCTTAGCTGGCCAAATTGAGATGCTTGGCAATGGTGCAATTATTGCCGATGCTTATGGACAAACATCGATTCCAGATGTCTTTGCAGCAGGCGATTGTGCAACAGTACCGCATCGTTTATCAGGTGATATTTATTTACCATTAGCGACAATGGCTAATAAGATGGGCCGTTTAATTGGTACGAATATTGCGGTTGAAAATCCGGAAGAACGCGTAGCATTTCCAGGAACGTTGGGCTCAAGTGCGATTAAAGCCGGAGAGTACGAAGCCTTTAGTACCGGTGTGACCGAAAAGCAAGCCAACAACTTAGGGCTTGATTTCAAAACAACAACCATCGAAACGAATAACCATTCTAATTACTATACGGTTCAAGAAAAAATCATGATCAAATTGATTTATGATGCGAAAACTTATGTCTTGTATGGTGCTCAAATGTTTGGTAAAAACGAAACAGTCTTGCGTGGAACGGGCTTAACAACCGCGATTCATGCGGGATTAACAACGAAAGAATTAGGGTTTGTTGACTATGCGTATGCCCCACCTTTTGCTTCAACTTGGGAAGCGATTAATGTGGCGGCAAATACGGCTAAATAAAGGGGAGAAAATAAATGATTGATTCACCATTTTTTACGCAGTTCTTAAAAATCAGTAACTTTTTTACTCTGATTGCTATTATTCTTTTTATCGCGGCACTCGTATTTTTAAAAGTCTTAAAAGATAAACGAGTGAGCTTTTCACAACGAATGATTATTGGTTTAGTCATTGGTTTAGTTTTAGGGGTTGGATTAGATGTAGTTGGTAGCTCCAATCCAATTTTTGTTGATTATGCACGAACAGAAATTTCCGTTTGGTTTGGATTAGTTGGAACAGGTTTCTTGAAACTAGTTCAATTATTAGCCGTTCCAGTCGTGTTCTTATCGATTATTAAAGTGGTTGTTGATGTTGAAGGTGACCGTATTAAGAGTTTAACGGGCCGGACTTTTGCAACATTATTAGGAACAACAGCAATTTCAGCATTAGTTGGTATTTTAGTTGTAAAACTATTCAATCTACAAGGTGCGAGCTTTGCCGCTGATTTAACCGATTCAAAAGCGGACTTCATGGGGAATATCGCCGCACAAAGTTTCCCAGAGTTTTTCTTAAAACTGATTCCAAGTAATATTACACAAGTCATGAGTGATAATGGTAGTATCGTTTCAGTCGTAATTATTGGAGCGATGTTTGCCAGTGCAATCCGTTTCTTGAAAAAGAAAAAACCAGCAGAAGTGGCTCCTTTTGTGACATTACTTGAATCATTAAAAGTAACCATCAATTCTGTTTTAACAAACGTTATTAAATTAATGCCTTATGGTGTTACCGCGTTAGTTGCAAATACCATTGTTTCAAATGGTATGCAAGCGATTATCGGCATGCTTGGTTTCATCTTAGCACTTTACACAGGTGTGATTATCATGTTACTCGTTTATGTCGTCATGCTTTTAGCAATGGGATTAAACCCAATCACATTCTACAAAAAATCATTTACGACATTAGTCTTCGCCTTTTCTTCACGTTCAAGTGTGGGTACATTACCTTACACGTTGAAAACATTACAAGAAGATTTAGGTGTGTCGGGAGAGACATCAAACTTTGTGGGAACATTAGGTACATCAATCGGAATGAACGGTTGTGCGGGTGTTTTCCCAGCAATGTTAGGAACATTAATTGCCGGCGCTGTTGGTGCTGAATTAAACTTCTCTTTCTACGTTTTAGTCGTTGTTGTTGTAACAATCGGCTCAATCGGGATTGCCGGCGTACCAGGAACAGCAACAGTAGCTGCGACCGTTACATTAAATGGTCTAGGTTTTGGTCATACGATTTCAAGTATCGGTGCGATTTTTGGGATTGACCCAATTATCGATATGGGTCGTACGATGTTAAACGTTGCTGGTGCAATGGTTTCAGCAATTGCTGTTGACCGTTGGGATGGCACCTTTAACCGTGAAATGTACGATGCGCCAATGGTGGCAAAATCAGACGACGAATAAAATCATGAGTCAAGAGCATGGGGTAAATCCCATGCTCTTTTTTGTGAAACAAACAAAAAAATGCTGTATTTTTATCATTTTAAAGAAGTAAAAAACATTGGTTTAAGATAACTAATATACGATGGCTATCTAGCAAGTTACCAAGTAAGAGATCAAAGTAGCCAGTCAGTTACATCCGCTTGCTTTTTTTGATGAAGCACAAATATGTAAATACTTCGGTTAGTCGAAGTGTTTTTTTGCATTTTAAAAGCTAAGATATTCCATTGAAAGGGCTTTTATCCGGTGTTAAGCTAAACTCAACAATCGTTAGGAGTGAAACAAATGACGAAAAAACCGAATATTGTCTTAATGGTCGTCGATCAAATGCGTTTTGATGCGATGGGAGCAAACGGGAACCCAATTATTTCGACTCCCAATTTAGATATGATGGCAGAACAAGGCCATAATTTTAATAATGCCTACGCTGCAGTTCCAAGTTGTATTCCGGCAAGAGCGGCTCTGATGACAGGTATGTCGCAAGAAAATCATGGACGGGTTGGTTATGAAGATGGTGTCTATTGGGATTATGAGCAAACACTCGGTAGTACTTTTAAAGAAGCCGGTTATCAAACGCAAGTTATCGGTAAAATGCACGTCTTTCCTGAACGAAATCGACTGGGCTTTGATCATGTGGAATTGCACGATGGCTATTTGCATGCCAATCGGAACCAAAATAAAAAACATTTAACCCAATATACTGGTAGTGATGATTATTTACGTTGGTTAAAAGAGAAAAAAGGTATGGCAGCTGATATTATCGATGATGGCTTGGATTGTAATTCGTGGGTAGCACGTCCTTATGGAAGTAGCCTTACAGATGAAGAAAGTAGGACAAGTATATGATTAAGATTCCAGGTGGACAGTATTTGATTGGAACAAATGATGGCGTTGGTTTTTCTGGTGATTTAGAAGGGCCGCAAGTCCAAGTGACACTCGAGGCTTTTGAAATTGCCGAAACACCTGTAACAAATGAGGAATTCGCACAATTTGTTGCAGCAACGGGTTATGTGACTGAATCAGAAACATTTGGTTGGTCATTTGTTTTTGATTATTTTATTCAAGAATTAGATGAGCAATACAAACAAATCGTGCCTAATCTAAAATGGTGGAAAGGTGTCCACGGTGCCGATTGGCGACATCCAGAAGGGCCGGGATCGACAATTGATAATCGATTGGATCATCCAGTTGTACATGTCTCACGCAATGATGCGATTGCTTATTGTCAGTGGGCCGGCTTACGTTTATCAACTGAAGCCGAGTGGGAAGTTGCTGCAAAAGGCGGTACGGAATATGAGCGTTATCCGTGGGGCGAAGAATTTTTAGTCGACGGTCAATACCAATGCAACATCTGGCAAGGCAATTTCCCAGTTGAAAATACATTAGTAGATGGCTACGGAAATACTGCGCCAGTTAGAACATTTGAGCCGAATGGTTATGGCTTGTATCAAGTTGTCGGTAATATTTGGGAGTGGTGCGTCAATCCAAGAGGGATCCCTCTAAGTGCTTTTAACCAGCTTCAAGGCAACGAATTTTGGCAGAAATTACAAACAATTGATGATGCACCATATGCGATTAAAGGTGGTTCATTCTTATGCCATGATTCTTACTGCAATCGTTATCGCATCACCGCAAGAAATGGCAACACGGGCATGTCAGCAAGTAATAATATGGGCTTTCGTTGTGTACGATAAAACAGTAAAAAACCTTCTTTTTGAATAATGATATGCTCCCCCTATATAGGACACTGAAATATAAAAGTCCAATATAGGGGGAGTTTTTATGTCTAAAAGAAAAACAAAGTTAGCTCCAGAAAAATTACTAATGTTGGTGGAAAGTTATTTGAACGGAAACAACAGTCTCGGTTATCTTGCAAAATTGGAAGCGATCAGTCGTACAACATGGAAAGATGGATTACAATCTATGAAAATGAAGGACCGACAGGATTGTTCGCCAAAAGAAAAAATACCAATTATCCTGTTGAATTGAAAATGAAAGCAGTCAATGATTATCTGAATGGTTTAGGAAGTTTACAAGAAATTAGTAAAAAATATAAGCTTAGAGACACTTCACCACTACGAGATTGGCTAAAGAGTTATAATACTCATAGAAACTTCAAATCAGAAAGCGGTGGAAGTCGAATGAGTAAAGCAAGAAAAACAACTTTTGAAGAACCAATCGAAATTGTGCATGATTGTCTAATGAATCAACGTAATTACGGACAAATGGCAATCAAATATCAAGTATCCTACCAACAAGTTCGTAATTGGGTTTTGAAATATGAGGCCATGGGTGAAATTGGTCTACAAGATCGGCGTGGACATCGGGCAGGGACTATCCCTAGTCGCACACCAGAAGGAACCATGCATGATCAATTAGCTATACAAGAACGTCGAATTAAACAATTAGAAATGGAAAATAATCTCTTAAAAAAAGTCAGGGCATTCGAAAGGATGTGGAACTAAACCTCACTCGCCACCTCTTTGAATATCAAGCAATAAAAGAATTGCATAAAGCAAACAATATTTAATGAGCAATTGGCGGACCTCATTCAATACATTCATGAAGCAGATGATGAAAAAGGTTACCGGCGAATTCGAGATGACCTCGTTCAGGATTTCGGATTACACGTGAATGATAAGCGAGTCCTAAGAATTTGTCGTATGAGACAAATCAAATCAACTGTAAAACACCGCCCCATGGGATTACAAAGAGTGCGAAAATCCCTTATTCTATCGCCAAAAAATACTTAAATTGCAACTTCCATGCAGATCATCCGAATGAAAAATGGTTAACAGATGTGAGTGAATTCAAATATTTCGAAAGCAATCAAGTAAAAAAGCTCTATCTTAGTGCCAGTTTAGATTTAGCCAATCATCGGATTGTTTCCTTTGTCGTTAGTGATCGAAATGATAATAAATTAGTTTTTGATACCTTTGATGAAGTGGTACACAAGGAGCCGAATGCGCACCCGTTGTTTCATAGTGACCGTGGTTTTCAGTACACGAGCAAGCAAATAAATCAACGACTTAAAAATTTCGGTATGTGGCAAAGTATGTCTCGCGTAGCAAAGTGCATTGATAACGGCCCAATGGAAGGGTTTTTGGGGATGTTAAAACGAGAAAAGTATTATCGTCGTCAGTTTACAAGCCGAGAAAGTCTTGTCTCCATGATTGAAAAATACATACACTATTACAATCATGGTCGATATCAGCGTTGTCTAAATTCCATGGCACCTTTACAAGTGCATCAACAGTTATTGTCAGTGGTTTAAAATCCATCGTTGTTTGGTGGAGAAAGTGCGATTCTTCATTCAACAAATAGAAAGTAAAAAACTACCTGCCAAAAATCGACAGATAGTCTTAAGAAAGCTTATTATATTTCCCTGTCCACTTGACGGGTAGCGCATCAAAATCAATCAACTTTTAAACGTAGAATCCGTTAGATTTTACATAAGCAGCAATTACACCGAGTGATGTTTTCGTCCTATTTTATAAGATGTTATACCTAATATTAAAAAAATCAGTGAACATAACAGAATCGGTGCATAATATGCGTACATGAAGTAATGCCATATAAAAAAACCTAGCATTAAAATGATAGATAACGATATGTATATTGTACCTGAGATTATATACATCATAGGTCCTCCTTTATTAAATCGCCGTTTGTATAATTAAGCGAGACAAATAAAAAAGCCACTTATGTTACACTCAAATTATAAGACCCGCTAAAACATACAAGGGGAGTGAAAATAAATGACTTATACCTATCTTACACCAAATGAGCTTGTAATGATAGAAACATATTTTCATCAAGAAACTCGGGTTGCTATCGTTGCTAAGCAGCTGAAACGTGGACGTCAAGCAATTTACAATGTCTATAACTTTCTCAAGCACGGTGGAGCAGCATTTGAATACTTGGAACAATACAAAGAAAATAAGAGACGTTGCGGGAGAACAGAAATCATTTTTCCTGCAGAGGAAAAAGAATACATTACAGAAAGAGCATCTGAAGATTGGACTCCGGATGTCATTATTGGCCGTGCAGAGCGAACCTTCTCTTGTTCAGTAAGTCCCCTCTACCACCGGTTTAATGCAGGTGAATTCGATGTCCTACATTTACCAATGCAAGGAAAACGAAAACCAAACGGTTATAAGGAAAAACGTGGAAAACAGGCATTCAAAAGAAATATTTCTGAACGTGAAAAAGGTTATGTTGTTTTCGAAGAAGAATTTGGACATTTAGAGGGTGATACGATTGTTGGTATTCACCATAAGAGTCCCGTTATCACGCTAGTTGAGCGACTTTCAAAAGCAATTATCGTCTTGAAACCAGAAGGCCGTAAGGCAAGTGACATTGAAAATGCGATTAATGAATGGCTTCGATCAGTGCCCAAAAATCTCTTTAAATCAATCACTTTTGATTGTGGAAAAGAATTCTCTAATTGGAAAAGTATTAGTAATGTGAATGATATTGATATTTATTTCTCAGACCCAAGAACACCTTCACAACGGGGATTAAATGAACATTCAAATGGACACCTCCGAAAAGACGGACTACCCAAAGAAATGGACTTCAACCAAGTCAATCAAGGATTTATCTCATTCGTTGCGTCCAAAAGAAACCATATTCCTAGAAAATCACTAAATTACCAAACACCACTGGAAGTTTTTTTGAGTTACGTAAATGGAAAGTTTTGTCTCGCTTAATTTGAAAAATGATAAATAATAATCACCACATTGTTTTAATGTACACTGTGGAATTGTAATTTTTTCTAGCATGCCAATTAGTACTTGTGGTACCACTCATATCGAATCCCATTCCTTCCATAACTTCAAACTTGAATCCCATACTGGTACTAACACTTTTGCTAATTTCAACTAAACCTTGAATATTTAAACCTAAACTAGTTGTTGGATATGTTGTATTTCGCACCGATTGGTTTTTATTTTTTAGAACCCAATCTCCAGAAGAATCTGGAGATTGCCATATCTTACTAGGACTTTTATTTATTTGGGCCCAACCTGTACCTGCTGAAATATTACGTAAATTTCAAGTTTAAGTTAGCCACCTTTGGTGACTAAAGATTTCTGTACCACTATTGATTTGTTGTTATGAAAAATAGTGAACCCCTGATAATGAGCTGAGGCATGGCTTGTTGCCAAGGGTTCACGGGTAAATCCACCAATCGTTCTTGCTTGAATGCACGAACAAACGTGTCATATGGTGTCACATCCCCCAAAAGTTTACGAGGATAATCGTTAATCCAACGTTGGATCTGCAAGATATGAATCTCGCTTACATTACTAATCGGGCTACCTTTTGAGATAAAACGGCGGATCAACTTATGCTGGTTTTCGCTCGTCCCACGCTCCTAAGAAGTATAGGGATGGCTGAAATAGACGTCCGCCACATTATGCAAGGCGTCGTGTAACCCAACTCTGGGCCATTATCTGAGGTGACGGTCTTAAATAGTTGGTCAAACGCATCACCAGCTCTTTTCTTCAGACTATGTATTGCTTGGTCAACCGATTCAGCATCTTTCCCAGTTAATTTCAGGATGACCTCAAAACGTGTCTGCCGTTCTGCTAGTGTCAGCAACACGGCAGACGATTTGATTTTGTTTCCTACGACTGTGTCGATTTCCCAGTGTCCGAAGGTTTCCCGGGTTTCAATTTCTTTGGGATGTTCTTCGATAGATTTTCCTAGAATACGCTTGTTAGAGTGATGTCTAGATCGGATCGTTGTGATTTTACGCGACAGTTTTTCGAGCAAATCGATATTCTTTGTTTTCATGGTGCCCCGATTAATCCATTGATAAAGTGTGGTTGTACTAGGAATGATAACGAAATCGAACAGCTCATGTTTTCTGGCAAATCCGACCACGACGTCCGGTGACCATATTTCATTTAACATTTTGTCATCGGCCCAGGCAATGAAAGTATCGGTGTTTGCCCATTTTGGGCGCCTGGCACAGTTCATTCGTTGCTTCTCATAGAAGGCTTGTCCTGCGTCAGCGGCATAAACAGAATAGTAAGTATCATAGACTTTCACATTTTGCGTTTGTCGTTTTAGCTGGGCGATAGTCCGCGACCAATCTCATTGTTTATTGTTTGCGGAACACGCCCTAGGACTTTGGCAATCTGACGATGGGAATAGTTTTCTTTTTTCAGAATGGTAATTTGCAGCGTTCTGAGTAGGAGAGGTGTTTTCCCTTGCGTAAATTTGTGCTGTTATAGATTTGCGGCATGTGAGTTCATCCTTGTCTATTGTTAGTTAGTGATAATTTCAATATATCATGGAATTCACGTGACGTTTTTTATTTCAACTGGTTAAGTTAATTATATAATCCTTTCTACTTTTTTATAAAAAAGTTATTTTATGAAAATGGATGTAACACTAATATACACAATAAACTCTTTCTGAAACATTCATGGTTTTATTGTGTACTCGATAAGTGGTTCGTTAAGAACGCTATGCGCAATAAGTAACAGAGTTTGTAGAGATACGAAAATAAATAAAAATTTTGGATTCATTGACTTATCCAGCATACCAAGGAAAATTTGATAAAAAATCAATAATGTAATTCATTTCCTCACTCCTTCCATACTTGTTATTGATTACAATTTATATTAAAAATAGCCAAAAAGAACATGACATGCATGTCATGTTCTTTTGGCTATTTTTGTAATATGGAAGTTTAAAAAATGAAACCATAGCCACGGAGGGGATTGTTTACTATGATTTTAATATACCTAGTGAATTTAAATGAATTTTAAAAACTCTTAAATGTGATATAATAAGTTGAATGGAACCATTAAAGTATTGTTAAAAAAGATAAAAATAAGTAGTCGAAAGGGAGGTTACTAGAATGAAGTTAGTTTTAGGAAGAAAGATACGAGAAGCCAGAGAAAAACAAAAATTAACTCGTGAAATGATTTGTGAGGATGAGTCTAAAATCACCGTTAGGCAGCTAGTTAGGATAGAGTCAGGAGAGTCGATTCCAACGTTAACGAAATTAATTTTTATAGCAAATAAATTAAACCTCTCTTTAAATCACTTTATTGATGAATCACATATCAAATTACCGAAAGAATACATCATATTAAAAAATAAAATCATAAAACAGACAATTTATAAAGATCCTACTCGAGCAGAGAAAATTAATTTGTTATTTGATCAAATTTATGAAAAGTTTTATGATTATATTGGAGAAAGCGAGCAAGTAGTTATTGATGTTTTAAGAGCTACTACAGATATTCTAGTTTTTGAAAATATACAATTTGAATCAGGTTTGTTAAAGGAATACTTACAACAGTCCTTAATAAAGCAAGAATTAGTTGAAATCGATTTCTTGTTGATTTACTTATATCTTTTATATACTTCTGGAAAAAATACTTTTTATAAGATGACAAATCTGACTAATGAGGTATTAAAAAAGATAATCAGTAACTCTAATTATTCGAATGATTCGAATGCATACCTTGCTATTAGAGTGCATATTTTTGCACTTCATTTCTTATCTGAACTAAAAGACTATGAAACGTACAAACAATTACTCGATATTTCCAAGACAATCTCGGAGGAAAATCAAGAATTTCAAAAGAAACCCATCTTGCAGATGATGGAAGCGAAGTACCTATTATTCCATTTAAGAGATATAGAAAAAGCAAAGGAAATGTATGGTGTAGCAGCAAAAACAGCGATGTTATTAGGGGATGGAATAGCGCACGATCAAATATTGTTAGAAATGGAAAAAGACCTAAATATATTTGAAACAAATCAATAGTTAATTGTATATGTTTGATTAAAAAATTTCAAAATCACTCAACGATCATAAATTAAGGAGGGATGAGGATGTCAAAAAAATGGAAAATGGTTGTTGTCGGTATTGCCGGAATTATCACAGGTATGCTTCTTTCCTACATTCTTAGACTTTTTAAATGATTTTGTATATAGTGGTTAGGAAAAAATGAAAAAGAACATGCTCTCAAAGACATGTTCTTTTTCATTTTTTCTTATGGAGTAATTAAAATCTAAACAGAAGTGTGGATCGACCTTTTTCTTTCGTTACAATCGTTATTTTCAGTAGAACCCAGAAAATCAGACTTAATATAATTAAGCTCATATACATGATGTAAATTTGTTCAGAATGATTTTCAGCTATAAATTTAGGCATGTTAAAAAAGTTGCCAGGATAAAAGCCGTTTGATGCTAGGGCATCGTTGGATAACCCGTTACTTATTAGTATTAACCCAAATGAAATGCCCAGTGTGAGTGGATAATTATGACAAATGGTTGCGATAAATGCACACATAGTAGTCAAGAAAATCACTAAAAGAAATATTCCTACAAAAAGTTGTAACAAGTATTGATAGGCAAATTTCATTGTGACATTCTGTTGATTATCGATAAAAAATAAAGGATACTGACTGTCTCCTAAGCCATTCCAAAGACTAATCAAGCCCGAAACAAGCGTTAATGGCAGCAAAAGGCTGAGACTCATCCAAAACCAATAAATCAAACTCTTTTGTTTTAATATTTTATATGGATTACGTGGAACGGCCCAATTCCAGGCAATCGTTTTATCCGTGTATTCGTCCGTCAAAAACTTAGTCATAAAGAGGAGTAGGATGCCCCAAATTGCGATAAAAGGAATGAATTGACTAAAATAGATTAGATAATTAACTAAGGGAAGCCGCTGGGTTTGTATAGGTTCAAAGATGACCTTTTCTTTTTCGATAAAGTAATCCAGCTTTGCAATCAGAATTTTTTGATCAGTAACTATTTTTCCAATTTGATTGGAGGCTAACATGTCTTCGTAGTCGATTTTGGCAAGATCACTTTCCGCTCTTAGACGATCGAAATAATGATTTTTTGCCATAGAATCGAGTAATTGATTGTATAACGTTAACTTCTTTTCCAACGTTTCAATTCGGTTTGCATTCCCATTATTTTGTTTAAGTCGCTCAATTTCTTGCGTATCGGATACGAGACTTGCTTCGACGGTACGATATTTCTGTTCATCTCTTTCGTTTTGTGAAATGGTTAATTGTATCAATAAAGGAATCATGAGTATCAATAAAAATAAAAGAGGTGGGAGAAAATTTATTTTTCTACTGCGTAGCTTTTGTATTTCCCATTTCATCTGCTCACCTACTTATCGTTTGTTGTGTTTTATTTTTCATAACGACCAAATTTAAAATAAAGAGTAACATAATACTAAGAATCATAAAGAAGATTCCTTTTTCAAAAGAGATTGCTGCGCTCCCCCAAGGGTTATATCCTAGAATTAATCGTGGGAAATCCCAATAATTTGTAGGCAATATTCTAGCAATCATAACGGGAATAAAATCGCTCATCCCACCTAAAGCTAATGGGAAAATACTTAGTTCTAAAATGAAAAAAATTAAAAGAAAGGGTGTAGAAATACTTTGTAGTAAGTAACCGATTAGGGTGAGTAAAAAGAAAAAGAGTAACGTACTAAAAAACAGTAATAATAGATAAGATAGAATCGTCGTTTGGTGGATCGCCTCCTTCGAATCTAAAAAGAAAATGGGATAGTCAAAATTTCCGACGCCACCTTTCAAAGCTGCAAAGATAAAAATACCACTGGTTCCGATGATTAAGAATCCTGAAAGGGTCAGCATCATGACGCTAATTTTATGCCACATAATAGCGCTCGGTTTTTGCGGCGTGATTCGCATAAAGTTCACTGTGTTTTTACGCTGTTCATAACTACAGACCAAAGCAATAAATAAAGCACCCATACTTAGTAAAAGAGGGTAGGACAGCTGTAAAAAAGTATCAAGCAAAAAATTACTAGCGGGAGGAACAGCCGTAAAAAAAGGGTCGACCCATTTGAGCTTTGAATGTTGGAAAAAATTAAGTTCTTTGACTTTTAATTCTAATTCAGGAATTGTAGCGCCAAGTAAATAGCCTTTTTTTGCTTTCTCTAGTTGAATCTCAGCAATCTTAAGCTCGGCTGTGATTTGTTGTTGCTGATTATTACGAGCTAGTCCGCTTAAACCGTCTTGATAAGCAGCTAATTCTCTTTCACTTGCCGCAATCAAATCATCAGGTGCTTCGGTAGCTTTCATCGACTGAACCGCGCTTTGTAATAATTCATGATTTTCTTGATAAAAGCGCTCTTTTTGACTGTTGAGATCCGTTTGATTGTTTTTATTTTGTAGCAATGGCAGGATGCCAATTCCGATAAAAATGGTGATTAAGATCAATACAAGCCAACGATTGAGTTTTAAAAATTCATACTTCATTGAAAAAATACCTCCGGAGAGTTGAAGAGTTGATTGTATTGCTCTTGGAGATTTTTAGTGACACTATTGGTTTCATGTAATTTGCCTTCATGTAAAAAAGCTACTTTCGTACATAATTCAGCAATATTTCCTAAATTGTGAGAGGACATGATGATCGTTTTTCCTCGTTTTGCGAATGACTGTATCAACGAATTGAAAAGTTGAGTATTCGTAGGGTCCAAACCATTCAAGGGTTCGTCGAACAAGAGCACTTTAGCATCGCTCATATAATATAAAGACAGAAGTAGCTGTTGTTTCATCCCTAAAGAAAGTTGTCGTACTTTTTTATTTTGGAAACGATCAATATGAAAAATATTTAGAGTGTCGCTGATTGATAACTCTGATTGCCAAAGGTCTTTCACCATCTCTAAATGTTGCTGAACAGTTAAATCAGGATATAAATTTTGAGAACTTTCAAGGAAAAACACTTCTTTTAAATAAGCTTCTCGCTGTTTTTCATAAGCAATCGAATCATTCAACACGAAAGAACCCGATTCTCGAGGAACTAATCCGACGATACTGTTGAGAAAAGTAGTCTTCCCAGAACCATTCGGCGCAATTAATCCTAAGACTTCGCCTTCGTTCAATTGGAGCGTTAAGTGATTCAATACTTGCTGTTTTTTATAACGGACCTTTAAATTCGATATTTCTAACATATGTACCTCCCTAAAATGGCTGACGTTATTTTTTTACTTATTGTTTAATATATCAATCTTTTAATATAATGAAAAGATAAAAACTGACTTCGCATAACGAAGCCAGTTTATTTCAGGTTTTTATCCAATCGACAAACATTGAAGTACACTAGAGTCATGAGTAAATCATTTGTTTTATAGATTGGAAAATGTATATTGAGAAAAGTACCCCCCTATCTTATCAATCAAGAGTTATGGTATATTTATACTGATACCATCTATCTAAATCGATTATTTAAAATAAATTATATGGAGAGAAATAAATAGTTATTTATTCCTTGAGGTTTAATAGGGTTGTGGAAGATTTGATACAAAGTGAGGTAAAAAAATGACGAAAAAGATATATAGTGCAGGATTAGTTTCACGAGGTTTTTGGTTTCACGAAACAAAACAGTACATCGAACTTCTTAATGAAGGGAAAACGGAAGCAGAAATAAAAATGTTAAGTGAAGAGTCTAATATTTTTACTGCAGTTAGTACTAGTCGTGCGAATGAAATATTTAATGGAGCAAAGAGAAGAGTGAATGCACTTGATTCAGAAATGCATTTATTATTTCCAAAATTGAATATTGATAATCAAAAAATGGTTGTGTTAGTAGCAGTATTGATACTAAATGATTTATTTCTTGAATTTTTATTAGAAGTTTATCAAGAAAAAATAAATAAAGAAATTTATAAATTAACACTTACAGATTATCGTTCGTTTTTTTCCGAAAAACAAAGAGTAAATGAAGTAGTTATGTCGTGGAAACCCTATACATATCATCGATTGGCTAGTGCTTACAAAAAGTATCTTTTAGAAGCTGGACTAATACGAGATGAAAAAGGAGAAGATTTAATTACTCCCAAAATGATTGATGATAGAGTAGTTCAATGGTTGAAAAAAAATAATCGAATAGATATTTTAAAAGCAATTGCTGGAGGATATTAAGATAATGAATAATTCAATTCAACAACGACTTAACCACTTAAAAGAAACGATAAACTCACAAGATTTTTTAGCCAATCGCGGACTAGGTAATGAGGTTGGCTACTATATTTTTGATTATAATCCTAAAGATGAATTATTCGTTAGAGAATATATTCGTAACCTATTAAAGAATAACAGTCCACAATTGGAAGGCTATACGATTCAAGTTTTTAATCTTTATGAATTGATGGTGAATTACATTGAAGAAAAAGGTTATACGAAGGCGATAGCAAAGATGGAAGAAAAGCATGGTATTTCATTTGTTGCTTCTCGAATTAATCGATTATTAAAGATGGAAGATTTTGATGATACTGAAATGTATTTCACAAAATATATTACTGAAAGAATTGTGGAGAATTCGGTAGTAATACTTACGGGAGTAGGGGAAATATACCCATTGGTACGAGCGCACTCGGTATTAAATAAAATGCACTTAGTATTCACTAAGTCACCTGTAATTATGATGTATCCAGGTGAGTATGATCGTTTAAGATTAACGATATTAGATACAAAAAAAGATAATAATTATTACCGAGCTTTTCGGATTGATTGAGGAGGACAGAAATGAAAATTAAAGAAATGTTTTTAAAGGATATCCAACGAAATATTGAAGGCGTCATCACTGCCACGAAATCGAATGATGAGCAAGTTTATCAAGAATTAGATGAATACGTAGTAACGAAAGAACTACAAGGCCATTTTAAGACTTTTTTTGATGCCTATAAAAAAGGGATTATTGGTGATACGAGTAAAATGGGAGTATGGGTTCAAGGTTTCTTTGGATCTGGTAAATCCCATTTTCTTAAAATATTATCGTATATCCTTGAAAATAAAGAAATTAATGGTAAAAATGCGTTTGATTTTTTTACAGAAGGAGATCTAGCAACTCGAAAAATAAAAGACGACATAACAATTGCGGATATGAAGTTAGCTGTTGATACACCAACAAATGTAATTTTATTTAATGTTGAGTCAAAACATCAAACAGGAATTGAAGAAAAAAATAGCTTGGTAAATGTATTCCTAAAAGTTTTCAATCATAGTTTGGGATACTCTACAATTCCTCAACTTGCTGATTTGGAAAGAAATCTAGATAAACAAGGGAAATTGATACATTTTAAGGAGATTTTTGAGCAAGAATATGGAAGTAGCTGGGAAGAAGCGCGCCACGAGATCGATTTTTTAGAAGATATTATGGTAGATTCTTTAGTTCAAGCAGAATACTTCTCCGAATTAGCTGCACGTAACTGGTTTAACAAATATGCATCAGATTATAAAATTAGCATTGAAGAATTTGCCGATTTAGTAGAGGAATATTTACAATCAAAAGGCAATAATGAACACATAGTCTTTTTAGTAGATGAAATTGGACAATATATCGGAGGAAATCGTTCGTTAACGCTTCAACTCCAAACGATTGTTGAAGAATTAGGAAATAAATCACGTGGAAAAGCTTGGGTGATTGTTACGAGTCAAGAATTAATTGATGCAGTAACGGATATTTCCGGAAGTTCAGCAATGGATTTTTCTAAAATTAAAGGACGTTTTGAAACAACATTATCTCTTTCTTCGGCAAATGCTGATGAAGTTATTAAAAAAAGAATTCTTAAGAAAAATACGAATGCACAACAGTATTTAGAAGCGGATTATCCAAATCATGAGAACGATATCTCCATGAAACTACAATTTGAAGATAGCCCAGAATTGAAATTATATACAGATGCTGAAAATTATGCAGATGTTTATCCGTTTATTCCGTATCAATTTAATTTATTGGCTAATATCTTAACCCAAATTTCTGAACACAGTATACAGGGAACCAATCTTTCTCGAGGGGAGCGTTCACTATTAGCATTTTTTAAGGAAACAGCCGAACGAAATGCGGATAGAGAGAATGGCTCATTGATTTCTTTAAATCAGTTCTATCCCTCACTTGAAAAATGGTTAAATGAAACAAAAAATGACGCTGTGATAAAAAAAGCTGCAGAAAATTCCAAAATTGTGTTAGATGAGAATGATTATTTCAATGTGGATGTATTGAAGGTACTGTTTATGATTAAATATGTTGATCAAAACATTAAACCAACGCTAAATAATATTACGAATTTGATGCTCAGTCATGTCGACGAAGATAAATTAGAATTGAAAAAAAGAGTTGATATCGCTTTAAAAATACTAATCGACCAAAATTTAATTCGTCAAAATTTACAAAATTACATTTTCCAAACAGATGAAGAACAAGAAGTGACTCGTGTAATTAATAAGATTGAATTAACAGATTCTGATATCAAGAAAAAATTAGCGATAGATATTTTTGATGATAAAGTTGGGAAGAATAGTTTTTCTTATTTAAATCGTCATGCCCGAGGGAAGGCTTTTGAGAATCGCTATAATTTCTTTTATAACCGTTATGTCGATGATTTAATGCATTCTAAGAGTGTCAACTCACAATTAGAAGTAAAAATTATCACTCCGCTAGATGTTGAGTTATGGGGGGATTCCGATCGATTAGTTTTAGCCAGCACCAAAAATTTATTACTTGTTCATTTACCGTTAGATGATCCTTTTATGAATGATTTAAGAAAGTATTTACGAGTTGAAAAATATGTCACAACCACATTTGCGAACAACACCATTAAGAACTTTCAAACCGTAAAAGCAGAGAAAAGCTCTGAAAACCAAGAATTAAATGAAGTGATGAGAAATCAGCTTAATGATTTCTTGAAAGATACAACATTCTTTTTTAATAATACGCAACTAGAAGTAAAAGGTAGCGACTTTAGAATGCGATTAAATGATGCCCTACAACAAATGGCAACACTTGTCTATCATAAGAATGACTTGATTGATTCAGCGATAAACGAACAAGATATTAATCGTTATTTAACTTCCAATGCCAATGAACTGTTTGCTCAAAAAGAGAATCAAAATGCGTTAGAGGAAGTTGAAAGATATATCAAACTGCAATCTAAAATTAGTTTGACTGTTACGATGAAGTCACTTAGAGATCATTTTGTTGGGAAAGAACCGTATGGTTTCGTGAACGAAGACTTAGAGTGGATCATTGCTCGGTTATTTAAAGAAGGCGCTATTAAAATAATCAAAAATGGGATTTCATTATCTATCACAGATAACTTAAAAGAAGTTTCAGAGGCCATCTTTACACGTCGTATGCCCGAAAAAATTCGGATTGAAATGAAGGAAGTCATTGGAGCAGAGAAAAAATTAGTAGCGAAAGAACTAGGGGTAGAATTATTTGATGTTCGGAGCCTAGTTGATGATACGAATGACGATTTAACGAAGGCAAGTTTCAAAGAAAAAGTGGATAAAATGATTAAGGAATTTAGTAACTATAAAAATCACAATGGCTATTATTATCCGGAATCAGATGTGATTGCTACAAATATACGATTACTTCAAAAAATAGAAAATACAAAAGATACGAATGATTTCTTTAATGTGTTGGTGGCAGAAGAAGATAATTTATTAGATTGGGCAGAAGATTTAGTTGATATTCGTAATTTCCACAAAAGTAGCCAGAAAATAATCTGGGAAGAAGCAACGAATTATATCAATAAGATTGAGTCAAGTACGATTCAAGATTCAACAGAAGTCATTGATGAAATTATTTCTGAGATGAAACAAATCATGCAAAAGAAAAATCCTTATCGAGAGATTCCAAACTTAAGTGGATTGAATAGTCGATTTAAAGTAGCTTATGCTGAGTTTATTGAGAGTAAAGCTCTAAATGCTGCTAAAAAAGTTGAGGGATTAAAGAAAGACGCCATAGAAAATATGCAAAGTCGTTCATTTGAGAAAGAGATGGCAGAAGACTTCAAGAGAAGAATCAACCAAAGATTTGATAATTTACTAGAATCGCTAATGACTTATGAAAAGTTGGATGAAGTGGCGCTTGCACCGGTGCAGGCAGAGACTTTCAAATCGAATTTTATTACGGAATTTAATCGAAAAGAAAATGAATTGCGGATGAAACCACCAGTGGTACCCACAATTGATGAGGAGCTACCAAAAGTTAAGCCATCCAAAGAAGTAAAAAGTATTCAAGTTCGCTCGCTAATTGCTTCGCCAACACGCTTAAAGAATGAGGCGGATGTTGATCAATTTATCCGTCAATTGAGAAAGACATTGATCGAGCAATTAGGATCGGATAGTGAACTCGATATTCAAATCTAACAATAATCAGATATTAAGAAACGGAGATTGAAATGGATAAAAAAGCGATTCGAAATTTTGCAATTAATGCGAGAAATATCCTCATTGCGAGAGTAAGTGCCAAACTTGCTAAATTAGGTGTTACAGAATCAGGCATTGATGAGACCACGCAAATCGATTCAAGCTTGATTGAGATTAAGAGTAACGGCGAGCGGTTTGTCGGTAAAGATATTATGAAACGGGCTAAATTAGTAGAAGAGCTCCAAAAAAGAGAAGCGTATTCTGGTTATAAAATTGCGTATCAAACACTAATAGAAGAAGTTGCTTACACTTGGTTTAACCGTTTAATTGCTATCCGATTTATGGAAGTAAATAATTATTTGCCAGATAGACAGCGAGTTCTTTCTAGCGAATCTGTTGGAAAAAAAGAACCAGATATGATAACTAATTTATTAGAAACGAACTTGTATCAAGAATTTGATGAAAAGACTAAGGAAAAAGTCATTGAATTAATCAGTGACGGATCGGCACAGGCGGTAGATGAACTCTACCAACTCGTATTTATCCGAGTATGTAATAATTTAAACCAACAATTACCAAATTTATTTGAAAAAATTGATGATTATACAGAATTGCTATTTAGTATTTCATATATTGATGATAATGGTGTTATTGCGAGCTTGTTGACGATTCCAGAAGAGGATTTTGATGTTCAAGCAGGTGGACAAATTGAAATAATTGGTTGGATGTACCAGTACTATAATACAGAACCAAAAGATAAAGTCTTTGCACGAGGAAACCGAAAAATCCGCGCCGATGAAATCCCAGCTGCAACACAATTGTTTACGCCGGATTGGATTGTTCGTTACATGGTAGAGAACTCTCTAGGACGTTATTATATTGATCAAAAATTAGCGAATCGATTTGAGACTCGAACAGAAAAAGAAATTGCCGATTCTTTTGGTTGGAAATATTATTTACCATCTGCAGAACAACCAGAAGAGGTCCAACTTCAAATTTTAGATGAACGAAAAAATAAAAGTGATTTCGCTCTACAAGAGATAAAGCTTTTAGATAACGCCATGGGTTCTGGGCATGTTTTGGTTTATGCATTTGATGTTTTTATTAAATTATACAAAGAAGAAGGTTACAGTGAACGCGAAGCTGCTGAACTTATTCTGACACATAATTTATTTGGATTAGAAATTGACAAACGGGCATTTCAACTAGCTTATTTTGCAATTATGATGAAAGGACGTCAATATAGTCGTAGAATTCTAAATAAAAAAATTAAGCTAAATGTACACCAATTTATTAACATTAGTAATATTTCTGATGAATTTTATTCTCGAATCGAAGAGCTATCTTTACTTGACCAAAGTCGATTTAGTGATACTTTGAATCGCTTTAAAGTATTGGTTGATAAGTTTGAAGTAGCGACTGAGTTAGGCTCTGTTATTAATGTTACTGATGTGAATATAACCGATGTGGAAGAGTTTAGAAATCTTATTAATGTTTTTCCTGAGTTTAGCAATATGGATGAATTGTACGCCATTCCAGTTATTCATCAACAATTAAACGAGATGTTAGACATTGTTACAATCATGATTGCTAAATATGAGGCAATTGTAACAAATCCACCGTATCTCAATAAAATGAGTGGTACTTTAGGATCTTATGTGACTAAAAACTATAAAGATGTAAAGACCGATTTATTCTCTGTATTTATTAAAATGAATAGTGATTTACTTGAGGAAAATGGTTATGCCGGTTTTATGACACCATTTGTATGGATGTTTATTAAATCTTATGAACAACTTCGAGATTATTTAATCAAGAACAAAAGTATCTCTAGCTTGATTCAAATGGAATATTCTGCTTTTGAAGAAGCAACAGTTCCTGTTTGCTGCTTTACTATAAAGAATACACAACTGGAACCTGTCGGAAACTACTTTAAATTATCTGACTTTAAAGGCGGTATGAAAGTTCAAGAAGAAAAGGTATTAAAAGGTATCCAAGATCCAGAAGTCGATTATTTTTATCAAACGAATCAAGAGAACTTCAAGAAAATTCCAGGGGAACCGATTTCTTTCTGGGTAAGCGAACAGTTAATTCATAATTTTGTTGTAGGTAAACGGATGGATGAAATTGTTAATCCTAAGCAAGGTTTGGCAACAGCAAACAATAATCGTTTTCTTCGATACTGGTGGGAAGTTGACTTGGCTAGCATCAAGTTTGATGCTACTTCAATATCTGATTCTAAAAAATCAGGAAAGAAATGGTTTCCTTATAATAAAGGCGGTTCTTTCAGACGTTGGTATGGAAATTATGATTATGTGGTGAATTGGGAGAATGATGGACAAGAAATCAGAAATTTCGTTGATGATAAAGGAAAAATTCGTTCACGTCCTCAAAATACAGATTATTACTTTAAAGAAGCGATAACTTGGTCGGATGTCACAAGTGGTGATTTCTCAATGAGGTATCGTGAATTCGGTAGCATATTTGATTCAACAGGACATTCAGCCTTCAGTGATTCTATGATGGATAAAAAATACTTACTAGGTTTACTCAACACACCTGTGGGAAATTATATTTTTAAAATTTTAAATCCAACAATTCATATGCACATTGGGTATGTTTCGCTATTTCCTACTCTTTTTAATCTAAATAACGATAAATTAATTCAAAGAAATGTTGCTCAAAATATCGATGTTTGTAAAAAAGAATGGCTGAGTGAAGAAACAGGTTGGGTAACTTTCGAAAGGCATCCTTTGGTATAAAAAAACATAGAACTATGATTTGACTCTCAAAAATCTACTTAAAATTTTTAATTTTCGGGTATTGTCTTAAAGTAGTTTTCACATCATTTTTGGATGATAAGAGGAGATTTCCATTTTATGATTAAAAACTAAAAGGATCGTTCCTGAGATACTTTTGACTAATTAATCTATCGCGTATACGATATCGTTTTCCTCCAAATAATTCTCTAAACCTAACGATAAAATGATTTACTTATTGTTATATTAGTATACTGTTTTTTGCACATAAACATTACTCTTTTAAATTTGATCTTACCGCTTTAATTATATAAGATAGTGCCATTTTTTATCTAAAAAAGGAAGAAAATCGAAAATAGATTTTCTTCCTTTTTATTTAAGAATCTTTTGAGCAAGCCTCAAAAAGTCCAACTTTCGGTGGGACTACAACGCTTAGCAATATTATTTTTTTATATTAAATTAACGGATGTTTAGCAAATTCCCAACGATCATCAAATTGATTCCAATCTGTTTTTGTAATACCAATATTTGCTTTAACCAACTCAATTATTCTGAAATTAGAAGCATCAAAAATCACTGGTATATTCTGGAAATCCCCCACTTGTGAATTAATTGTAGGATTTAATACTTTTAAGATATTATTCCCAATTGGCGTATTAACTATCCCTAAAACGTAATAAGTATTGATTCGGGTACCTGAAAATGCTGACATACCTGAGACATCATGTATACTTCCTTGTTCACGAAAACGAGCACTCAACCCACCTGATGTTATAAGAGGCCAAGTTATCGCTTCTTTAAAGTAAAAACCTGGATTACGTACAACACTCCGTTGCTTTCCGTTATCATCAACGAAATTTCTGATTTCTTGTCCATCATTCTCCCAATTCACCACATAATCATAATTTCCATACCAACGTCTGAATGATCCACCTTTGTTGTATGGGAACCATTTTTTCCCAGAGTGAATCGAATCAGGAATTGAAACTGTGTCATATTTAACTTTTGTTTGATCCACTTCCCACCATAAACGAATAAAATTATCGTTACTTCCTGTTTGCAAACCAACTTTTGGTTGAACAATTTCATCCATGCGTGTGCCTTCAACAAAATTATGAATGAGCTTTTCACTTACCCAGAACGTTACTTTATTGCCTCGTCTAAAATACTTAAAATAAGATCTGTTTCTCGTTCTTCCATTTCTTTAATGACGTGAAAATACACGCTTTGAGTAGTTGTGACATCTTTGTGTCCGAGGCGCTTACTGACGCTAATTAAGTTGACACCTTTAAAGAGGAGTATGGAAGCGTGCGTATGCCGTAACCCATGGAACGAGATAATAGGGATTTCTAATTCCTGACAGAGATTCTCTAAATACCGATTGATTGTGGCACTTACAGGTAAAGAACCTTTAGAATCAACACAAATTTGTTGAACTTCTTTTTTAAACTTACGAGTAACTAGTAATTTTCTCAGTAACTTCAATGTTTGGCGATCCAAGTCAATCGTTCGAATAGAACTTTTATTCTTAGTTCTTTTAAAACCAGTGTGGTATTTGTAATCCCACGTTTTATTGATAGTGACGGTTTTATTTTTAAAATCGATATCAGCAACGGTTAATCCTAGAACTTCTGCATAACGCATGCCAGTAACAGCGGATAAATAGATGATTAGATTTAAAGAGCTTGTACAGTTATTAGAAGTGTAAGTAATTAGTTTTTGCCATTCAGTATAAGAAAGAAATTTTTGCTTCTTCTTATTTTTTCGTCCAGTAATAATTGCTTTTCTAGTGAAATCAGTTGAAATAAGACCTTCTTCAACGGCATCCAAAATAGCCGCTCGAATTTGTTTATGAAATCCTGCAGTAGTTCTTTTTGCATGCGTTTTCGCAAATTTATTCAATGCTTGTTGGTAAGATAGACGAGAAATAGAGTGAATACTTTCATCGTTGAAATAGTATTTAATTTGACGGTAGGTGTTTTGATATTTTACATAAGTGACGGGCGCGAGTGCAGGTTTTTTGAAAGTCTCCATCCATTGGTAAAAATAGTCTGCTAAAGTTTCTTCTTTTTGCATAATCTCATTCCTTCCCATTTTTAGTTGTTCCTATCGAGTTTATCAAAAAATAAATTGAAAATTTAATAGAATGACTCACACGCAATGCGTGGTATACTTAAAGGGAGAATATTTAATTGGAGGGAATAATTTGGCAACTTTAATTGAAGATAAATTCAAGGCGTGGGAAGCGGAAGCACAAGCGCGTTTTGATCAACTAAAAGCAAATGAAGAAGAACTGAATAAAATTTTTATTGATTTATATGGATTGCAAGATGAACTTGATTATCATGTAAAGGATTCTGAAGTATCGGTATCTCTAGCCGATCGTGAAAAGGATATTAAATCTCTAATCAGTTATGCGGTAGGTTGTATGTTTGGACGCTATTCACTAGATGTTGAAGGCCTGGTTTATGCAGGTGGCGAGTTTGATGCTTCGAAATATACAACGTTCAAACCTGTAGAGAATAATCTTTTATTGATAACTGAAACGCAATTTTTTGATGACTCTTCGCTTGATATTGTTGAAAAATTTGTTGAGTTTGTTTCAGTTGTTTATGGAAAGGAAACGCTAGAAGTAAATTTACAGTATATTGCGGACACGTTAAAAGGGACGGGAACCAGTCGTGAGATTATTCGTCGGTATTTTGTTAAAGATTTTTATAGCAACCATTTACAAATTTATAAAAAAAGACCGATTTATTGGCAGTTTGATTCAGGAAAAGAAAATGGGTTTAAGGCATTAATGTATTTACATCGTTATGATGCGAGTTTACTTGGAATTCTTAGAACAGAGTATATCTCAAAACTTAATCAAGCGTATAATGGTCGGATTGAACAAAGAGAAATTGAAAAAACAGTGACTTCAAATCCAAAAGATAGTGCTAAATTTGAAAAGGAAATCCAAAAAATTCATAAACAAATTCGTGAGTTGAGAGAATTTGATGAAAAAATTGGTCATCTTGCTTTGAAGAAAATCGAACTAGATTTAGATGATGGGGTCGTTATAAATTATGATAAGTTACAGCGAGATCCGGATGATAAAACAAAATATATCATTTTATCTAAAGGTGTAAAAGAGCCGTAAACAAGGAGAATGTATGTATGTCTGATTTAAATTTAAACCAAATTCAAAACCGGTTGAATGAGTTGTTTGTGTCTTACGGCGAACGTAAGCTTATTTTTTGGTTTGATTCAAAAAAGGAATTTGAAGAGGATATCGATAGTGGTGCTATTCAATTAGAAAACGCACAAATAAAAAAAATCGATGCCCATACACAGTTTTTGACGAAGCGTTTTTTTGAGCTAGAAGATACAGAAAATAATTATTTAATTTATGCACCATTCCAACGCATGAGTGATGAAGACAATAATAACCATCTACTAAGTTTATTAAAATATTCTAGTTTATTTAATGCAGATCGAATTTCATTGGTTATGAACCAACTTGAAATACCAGCAGATCTTCATGAAGTAATGACTAAATATCACACGTTCTTTTCTGCAAAATCTCGGATTGTATCATTTGAAAAGATGCTGTCTGATGTCATTCAGACTAAAGAAGAACTTGAAATCAATATAATGGCTGTCTTAACTAAATCGAATGCACCTCAACTATATAGTGTGATACAAGCGCTATTTGTTGAATACTCTTTTGGAGAAAACCGTTTGTATTTACAACTTGAAAAATATGATTTGTTAGAAGCATTTTGGAATGCTATCCTTAAGTATTATGGCTTTCAATCGGAACAACCAACAATTCAAAAGTTGATTATCTGTTTTTACAGTAATGCGTTTTACGGTCAACTAGGGTATCAAAATCTTCCAGTGAACTTAAAAGAATATGAGGTAATAGAGCAAACAAACGCGATTGTATCATTCATGGATCTGTTTATGAATGATTCTCGCTATCAAAAGGCCTCTGATATTCTAAGTGAAGAAGTTTATCAATTAATAAATGGGGAACGTCTTTTAAATAAGATTTCTATTGAAGAGTTAGTCAACTCAGATACATTTGAGCCCATTCATCAAAGAATTATACGATACTACATCAATCAGTTGCTTAGTGGTGATTCGACAACGGTAATTGATGGCTCGACGATAGAAGATGTGATTACTCATAAGGAAAGAAGTCATTTTGGTAATAAGTACCACCATCACTATCAAGTTGTTTTAAACGCACAAATGTTATTAAATTTACTGGGACAATTAAATATTCGTCAGTTATCGAATGTACTATTACATTATGAAGAGGAATCTTTTGCCATCGATCAGTATTATCGGAAATTTATTTGGCATATTGATAAAATTGAAAACCAAGACAATTTCTTAGATTTACAGACCTTAGTCGAAAAGCAATACAAAATTTTCTTGGATGAAATTTCCTATGTTTGGAATAACTTACTTTACTTAAATGAAAGACCATCCTTATTAGATTTTTATGATAATTATGCAAGGAATAAAGTGAAAACAGTTGTAATTATATCTGATGCTTTTCGATATGAAGCAGCTCGCGAATTACAAATGGTTCTTCAAAAGGATAAGAAGTATTCAACTAAAATGGAGACCAATTTCACCGTTCTACCTTCCGTTACAGAATTTGGGAAAGCTGCCTTGTTAAAATCAAGAAATCAAACATTAAATTATGAAAATGGTTTTGAAGTGAAAATTGATGGAAGTAGTACGACAGGAACAATAAATCGCGATAAAATTTTAAAAAATAAAAATCCAAATTCGCTCGCAATTACCTATGATGAAGTCATTTCAAAAGGGAATGCAAAAGAGTTAAGGGAATTATTTAACGGATTAGAAGTGATTTATCTCTACCACGATCAAATTGATAAAACAGGTGATCATGGACAGGAGCATCAAGTGTTTGATGCTGTTCAAAAAACGATTGATGAATTATCTTTACTGCTGCCACGTATTTCAAATGGAGCTAACGTGTATCGTTTTATTATTACAAGCGACCATGGTTTTATTTATCGTCGCTCAAAAGTAGAAGAACATGAAAAAATCGAAAATCCCTCTTTTGATGACTCGGATCGAGTGGAGCGTCGTTTTCTGATTAGTGATCATCTGTATGAAGAAGTCGGAATTACGAGTATGAGATTAGGAGAGGTGCTTCGAAATGACGACCCTCGCTATATTCACTATCCTGAGACAGCAAGGATCTTTAAGAAAAAAGGTGGAGGACAAAATTATGTCCATGGAGGCTCTTCACCACAAGAGTTATTGGTACCTGTCCTAGAAGTCTCAATCGCTAGAGGATCAAGTACAAAAGAACAAACGAAAGTACAATTAATGACAACGAAAAGAAAAGTTATTGGTCTTTCTATTTCTTTAGAATTTTATCAAACAGATGCAGTAAATGAATCAGTGACAAAAGCACAATATCAATTGTACTTCGAAGATGAGAATGGGAATCGAATTTCAAATGAACAAGCATATTACGCGGATTCTGATTCAATACTTGCAAGCGAACGATTCATGAATTTTACTTTTGATTTTATTAATCGTAAATATGGATCGCAAGAAAAAGTTTATTTAATAATGAAAGATGGACAGACAAATGTAGAAATGGATCGAGTGGAATTTGTCGTAGATAATCCTTTTGCAGGAGATTTTGACTTTGGTTTTTAGGAGGAAAAATGAATGGAACAAGTCATTTTAGACAAGCTTTCATCAAATTTTGCGGGGAAGTTTGTCCGTAAAGACTTAACAAAAAAAATAAAAGAAGGTGCAAATGTTCCAGTCTATGTACTAGAATATTTGTTAGGAATGTATGCCTCTTCTCTTGATGAAACATTAGTGAGTCAAGGGGTCGAAAATGTAAAAAACATCTTAGCGCGTAACTATGTCCGTCCAGATGAAGCAGAAAAAATAAAAGCACGGATTCGTGAATTGGGTGGTTACACGGTTATTGATAAGATATCGGTCACATTAAATGCATCAAAAGATTGTTACGAAGCCTCTTTTTCTAACTTGGGACTTAGAGATGTACAAATAAGTGATGAGTATGTTAAAAAATACGATCGTCTGCTTGGTGGCGGTATTTGGTGTATTGTTGCTATGGAATACTGGTACGATGAAAATAACCGTATGAATAGTCCTTTTGTGGCAAGAAAAGTAGACCCCATTCAGATGCCAGGCTTAGATATTGATGATTTTAAAGATGCGAGAAGTGCATTTACAACAGAAGAATGGATTGATTTAGTTTTACGCTCTGTAGGGATGGAACCAACTCATTTTTCTGAAAGGGTTAAATGGCTTCATTTAGCAAGATTGATTCCTTTAATAGAAAACAACTATAATTTATGTGAACTAGGACCTAGAGGAACTGGGAAATCACATGTTTATAAGGAAATTTCACCGAATTCTATTTTAGTATCGGGTGGTCAAACGACCGTAGCAAATTTATTTTATAATATGGCGACGCGTACCATGGGATTAGTTGGAATGTGGGATTGTGTCGCATTTGATGAGGTCGCAGGTATTCGATTTAAAGATAATGATGGCGTTCAAATTATGAAAGATTATATGGCTTCAGGCTCTTTTGCTAGAGGAAAAGAAGAAAAGAATGCCTCAGCATCAATGGTATTTGTTGGAAATATCAATCAAAGTGTGGATGTTATTCTAAAAACCTCAAACTTATTTGAACCTTTCCCAGAAGTAATGGGAACCGACTCGGCCTTTTTAGACCGTATGCATTGTTATTTACCAGGATGGGAAATACCCAAGTACCGTCCAGATTTTTTTACAGATGACTATGGTTTTATTACTGATTACTTTTCTGAAGTTATGAGAGAGATGCGGAAAATAAGTTTTTCAGATTCCTTTGATCCATTCTTTAAATTAGGTATGCAGTTAAATCAAAGAGATACGATTGCTGTTAGAAGAACTGTCTCAGGTATGATGAAATTAATCTATCCGGATGGTAATTATAATAAAGATGATGTTGAAAAAGTATTACGATTTGCTTTAGAGATGCGCCGACGTGTGAAAGAGCAACTTAAAAAAATAGGCGGAATGGAATTTTATGATGTGAATTTCTCTTATATTGATTTAGAAGAAGGTAGAGAAGAATATGTTTCAGTACCTGAACAAGGTGGTGGTACACTAATTCCTGAAGGGATGGGAAAAGCTGGGCATCTTTATTCTGTTTCTTATGGAAAAGGTGGACAATTGGGTACCTATAAACTAGAGACTCAAATTAGTTCCGGAAATGGTCGTTTTGAAAGAACTGGGATTGGTTCTGATCGTGAAGCAAAAGAAGCAATGGATTCAGCTTATAAGTATTTACGTGCAAACGCCAAAAATATTAGCCAGAGTATTAGTCTAGCAACGAAGGATTTTGTCGTACATGTACAAGATTTAAATGGGATTGGTATGACAGCGGTTTTGAATTTGCCAACAATGATTGCTTTATGCTCATCGCTTTTAAATAAGCCCGTGCTACCAAGCTTAGTTATCTTAGGAGATATCACGATTGGTGGTTCGATGATTAAGGTGGAAAATCTAGCAAACTCTTTACAAGTAGCTAAAGATGCAGGAGCAAAGAAAGTTCTAGTACCAATGACAAGCGCAGCGGATTTAGGAACTGTGCCGCCTGAATTAATGGGTACATTTAATTTGATTTTTTATCAAACACCTGAAGATGCCGTATTTAAAGCGTTAGGAGTAGAATGATTTTTTCTCTCATAAAAGATAATAATAGTGCTATTTTTGTACAAAAAAAGGAAGGAAATCGAAAAAGGGTTTTCTTTCTTTTTATTTGTTCAAGAGATTTTTGAGTCTCCTCTATTGACAAATGTAATCGAAGTGTTTATAGTAAAGATGAATCATCGATTACGTTCGTAAACGAAATAAAAATAAGGAGTGGGCAACCATGGAAAAAACATATAATGTACCAAATATGAAGTGTGAAGGCTGTGCGAGTAATATTCGAAAAGCGCTAAGTGAGGTCGAAGGTGTTAATCAATTAGTAATTGACATGGCAACCAAAGCAGTTAATGTTCAATTTGATGAAGCAAAAGTGAATGATCAAACACTAAAAGCAGCTTTAGTAGCAGCCGGTTATCCAGCGGTTTAAAGAAACGAGGGGATTTGTAAAATGAAAAAAGAAAGTTTTGCGGTCGAAGGGATGACATGTTCCTCTTGTGCCCAAACGGTTGAAAAAACTGTTCAAAAATTATCTGGTGTCAAGGATGCTTCGGTCAACTTTGCGACAGAAAAATTAACTGTCTCGTATAATGAAGACGAATTAGACGTTCAAAATATTAGTGAAGCTGTTCATCAAGCGGGTTATGAAGTGATTCAACCAACGCAGGAGCTGACCTTTGCAGTCGAAGGAATGACGTGTTCTTCTTGTGCTCAAACGGTTGAAAAAACAGCTAAACATTTAGCGGGCGTTAGTGAGGCAGCAGTCAATTTAGCGACTGAAAAAATGGTCGTGCGCTTTAATCCAGGTAACATTCAAGCACGTGACATTATCGGTGCCGTCAAAGATGCTGGTTATGACGCAAAGGTTTTTACTTCGAGTCAAGAAAATGCGACGGAAGAGGCAGATAAAAAGGCGAAACATTTAAAAGATATTTGGCATCGTTTTGTTGGTTCAGCGATATTTACCGTTCCTTTATTATATTTAGCAATGGGAGAAATGATTGGTTTACCAACACCCGCCTTTTTGAGTCCGATGGAAAACAGTGTCACTTTTGCGACGCTACAATTATTATTAACGATTCCTATCATCTATTTCGGGCGTAGTTTTTTCATCGTTGGCTTCCGTACGTTATTTAAAGGGCATCCGAATATGGATTCACTTGTCGCATTAGGTACCAGTGCCGCTTTTTTATATAGTATTTATAGTACTGTTTTAGTTTATCAAGGCGATGCACATGCGGCGATGAATTTATATTATGAGTCAGCGGCAGTTATTTTAACGCTAATTACTTTAGGGAAATATTTTGAGTCTGTTTCAAAAGGAAAAACGTCAGAAGCGATTAAGAAATTAATGGGATTGGCACCTAAAACGGCTAATGTTGTCCGTGACGGTATGGAAGTTGAGATTGCGATTGAAGAAGTCCAAACAGGTGATATTTTAGTCGTTCGTCCAGGTGAAAAGATTCCAGTAGATGGTACGATTGTTGAAGGAAGTTCAGCGATTGATGAGTCGATGTTAACGGGCGAAAGTTTACCCGTTGAAAAGAAAATTGGTGACAATGTCGTTGGTGCAAGTATCAATAAAACGGGTTCGTTTAAATTTGAAGCGACAAAAGTTGGCGAAGACACGACCTTATCACAAATTATTCAATTAGTCGAAGAAGCGCAAGGCTCAAAAGCACCAATTGCTCAATTGGCGGATAAAGTTTCAGGGATTTTTGTCCCTATCGTGATTGCTTTAGCCATTTTAGCTGGTGTGGCTTGGTTCTTCTTAGGTCAAGAGTCGTGGGTTTTTGCCTTAACAATCACGATTTCCGTGTTAGTGATTGCTTGTCCGTGTGCCCTTGGATTGGCGACACCAACAGCGATTATGGTTGGAACGGGTAAAGGCGCGGAAAATGGCGTCTTAATTAAAAGTGGCGATGCGCTAGAAACCACACATAAAGTCCAAACGATTGTCTTTGATAAAACCGGAACGATTACAGAAGGTAAACCCGTGGTAACCGATCTATTGACTTATCAAGGAATGACAGAAGAAGGACTCTTAACATTAGCTGCTGCAGCAGAAGTTGGATCAGAACATCCATTGGCACAAGCGATTATTGAAAGAGCTAAAGAAAAGAACCTTGTGTTACCTGAAAGTAACGCTTTCAACGCCATTCCAGGACATGGAATCGAAGTCGTTATCGAGGGTCAAAAAGTTTTATTTGGGAATCAAAAATTAATGGTAGAAAATAATATTCCAGTAACCACGGAAGTAACGGATGCACAGCATTTAGCATCCGAAGGGAAAACACCGATGTATTTAGCTTTAGAAAATCAATTAGTCGGCATTGTCGCAGTGGCTGATACGGTCAAAGCAAGTAGCCAAGCAGCGATTGCTCGTCTTCACAAGATGGGGTTAGAAGTCGCAATGATTACCGGTGACAACCATCAAACCGCACAAGCGATTGCCAAACAAGTCGGCATCGATCGTGTCTTCAGTGAAGTCTTACCAGAAGACAAAGCGAAAGAAGTCAAAAAACTTCAACAAGAAGGAAAGAAAGTCGCAATGGTGGGTGATGGCATTAACGACGCTCCCGCATTAGCACAAGCCGATGTCGGGATTGCGATTGGAACAGGAACCGACGTCGCGATTGAATCGGCGGATGTTGTCTTGATGCGTGGGGATTTAAATGATGTGCCAACTGCCATCGAATTAAGTCGCGCAACGATTAAAAACATCCGAGAAAATCTCTTCTGGGCCTTTGCGTATAACGTATTAGGAATTCCAGTTGCGATGGGTATCTTATATGCATTCGGTGGCCCCTTATTAAATCCAATGTTAGCAGGAGCGGCAATGAGCTTTAGTTCCATCTCCGTGGTGTTAAACGCGTTACGCTTGAAACGCTTTAAACCAAAACAAATTTAATTATGAAAAGAATCGTTCGAGTCAGATGAACGATTCTTTTTTTATTATTTAAGATTCGATTAATTAAAAAAATAGTTGTAATTAAATTTCTGTCGATTTTAGTATACTAAGATTTAAAGGGATGGAGGTCATGATTTGATTATAAATTTGAGCTTTTTGAGTTTGATGTTAGCAGGTGGATTACCAATAATTGCCATGTTTCATCCGAAAAAATATCACTATTATTCTTTTTTTAGTGCGATTTCTTGTGCATTGGGTATCTGGCTACAATACCGTTATCTTGAAGTTCTAATTCGAAAAGCAGATTGGAATGCGATGATGGATATCGTTCCAACCCTACAATTATTTTTAGGACTCGCTATCTTAGGAACCATCCTAATCAATGTTATACTTTGGTGGCGCGTAGCAAAGATAAAAATAGAATGAATAAATCGCCCCTTTTCTGATTGTGTGAAGTCAGAAAAGGGGCTATTCTTATGCGTTAGTAAAATTAAATTTCGATCAGTGCTTCAACTGGAAAGTGGTCTGGAGGGAATTTGTTGTCGACACTGTTAGTTAAGGTGTGTATATGCAAAGCAGGGCTTCCAGTAGATTCCTTATTTTTTTTCAATACAAAATAAAATTGGTGGTTGGTTCTTTTGATTAATGAATTGGTAATTTAGGACATTGTATAATTCTTGTGGGAGTTGCTCACAGTAATTACGAACGGTGAGTAGTTCTTCTGCGCCACCTTTATGGCCGTAATAAGCGACAATCACAATTCGTCCTTTTGGTGCTAAACGTTCGAGTAAAGCATCAAGGGCTTTTTTGGTCGTATTCGGCAAAGTGATAATCGATTTATTACTTTTCGGCAAGTAACCTAAATTGAAAATGGCGCCTTTAATGATGGTTTCTTGGGGTAAATAAAGTGCTAGATTTTGGTGTCCATCAAAAATCAATTGGACTCGTTGCTCAAAAGGCGTATCCGTTAAGCGAGCTTTGGTTGATTCAATCGCTTGTGCTTGAATATCAAAAGCATAAACAAAGCCGGTTTTTCCGACACATTCCGCCATGAATAGGGTATCGTGACCATTACCCATTGTCGCATCAACGGCAATGTCACCAGGCTGTAAGACTTCTTGTAAGAGTTGGCGACTGTAGTGTAGAGCTGTTTTTAACATGAGGGCACCACCTCTTCACGGACGTTGAATTTCCCTTGATAAGAATCACGTCGACGCATTTCTTGATCGATTCCATTTAGGACTTCCCATTTTTTTAAACTCCACATTGGTCCAACAATGGTATCGCGAGGAGCATCGCCAGTTAACCGATGAATAATCACTTCTTGCGGAATCATTTCCAATTGGTTGCAGACAATTTCCGTATAATCATTTTGCGAAAGCAACTGTAGCCTTCCTTCGTGGTAGTCACGCAACATACGGGTATTTTTCATTAAATGCAACAAATGCAATTTAATCCCTTGAATATCTGAATCTAGAATTGTCCGACGAACGTTCTCTTCCATCATTTCTTTCGTTTCGCCAGGCAAACCATTAATTAAATGGGTACAAACGCGAATGTTATGGCGACGTAATTTTGCGACACCATCGATATAAGTTTGATAATCGTGTGCACGATTAATCATTTTACTTGTCGATTCAAAAGTTGTTTGTAAGCCAAGCTCGACCCATAAATATAACCGTTCGTTGAGTTCAGCCAAATAATCGACAACATCATCTGGTAAACAGTCTGGACGTGTACCAATCGATAGACCAACGACACCCGGCAAATTCACGACTTGCTCAAAGCGTTCTTTAATAACGGAAAGTGGGGCATGAGTGTTGGTGAAATTTTGGAAATAAACAATATATTGTTCGACGCCGGGCCATTTTCGATGCATCATATCAATTTCTTTTTTGAATTGCACCGGAATCGGATCTTCAGGCGCAACAATCATATCGCCTGAACCTGAAACACTGCAAAACGTACAGCCGCCATGAGCTACGGTCCCGTCGCGGTTTGGGCAATCAAAGCCACCATCAATGGGCACTTTAAAAATTTTATCGCCAAAAACTTGTCGTAGCGCATAATTCCAAGAGTGATAGCGTTTGTTGGGATCCTCGGTATAAATAAAAGACATAATCGATTCGCTTCTTTCTTAATGTTGTTTGTTTTGAAAACGCCAAACGAAGCGTTTTTCTTGATAGACAGGAAATGACCAAAGGAGCCAGCCAAGCGCTAATGAAAAGCCACCGATGACATCTGTTGGGTAATGCACGCCTAGGTAAATCCGGCTTAAACCAATGGTGAAAATGACTGTTCCTAATAAAATTTGTAACGTTAGACGCAGTGTCTTATTTTCGATAAAAATCGGTAATAAGAAAATCAAGGAGCCGTAAAGAATCATACTCGCTGTCGCATGACCACTTGGAAAACTTAGGCTATGTTCTGTAACGAGGTGCTCGAGACTTGGGCGCACGCGGCCAAAAGCAAGCTTCAACAATGGGTTAATAAGACCGCTTATCCCAACAACCCCTAGGCCAAACCAAATTGCCTCTGCGTATTGTTTTCCATAAATAAGCACGAACAAGACTGCTAGAAATAAGATAATGATCGTCGAAGGATTCGCAAATTTTGTAACCCATACGAAAAAAGGGGTGAACGAATCATTCACATTGTAAATCATTCCTGTTAGCCATTGGTCAAAGGGTTGAATGAATTTAGGAAAGGATTTAACAAAATAACCTAAAATAGTAAAACCTAGTAAAAAGCAGCTGCCAGCAAATTGATAATAAAGTTTATTTTTCATAAAAATTCCTTTCGATTGATCGTTATTTTGATAAAAACAAAAGTAACCGATAAATTAAATGTTGAAATCTTTTTTAGTATACCGTAGCTAGTAGATTTCGCAAGAGTCTGATGAAAGTAAATTAGATGTATAACGTGTTACAGCCAGATTACAATTCAAAAAAAATAGCTGTTAAACTTTTCTTAAGAAAAAGGAACAGGTATACTAAAGTTATGAGTTTTGTAAATTAATATCGGAGGTAAGGTAATGGGAGAGTCTTTGTCACGTAAAGAACGTCGAAAAATAGAAGAACAACGGACTTTTTATCGCAATATGAAAAAAAGTGCGGCTGTTTTAGGTACAACAATCACGGCAATTTCAGCAGTTGCGCCACTATCACCAATCGTTACAGTACTTGCGGATGAAACAGATACAGTTACTGAAGAAATCAGCGCAAATACAATGGATCCACAAGTATTCATTTCAATGGTTTCACAACATGCGGTATCTATAGCAAATGCCAATGATTTATATGCTTCCGTGATGATTGCTCAAGCAATTATCGAAAGTGGTTGGGGCGGTAGTACCTTGTCACAAGCACCGAACTATAATTTGTTTGGTATTAAAGGAAGTTATCAAGGTCAAACGGTGTATATGAGTACTTTGGAGTATTTAAATGGTCAATGGGTAACGAAAAATGAACCTTTCCGTAAATACCCATCATTTGCTGAATCGTTTGCGGATAACGCTTATACTTTAAGAAATGTATCATTACAACATGGTGTTTATTATTATGCGGGCGCTTGGAAGAGTAATACGACAAGCTATCGTGATGCTACAGCTTGGTTAACTGGTCGTTACGCGACAGATCCAAGTTATGCTTCTAAATTAAACAACGTTATCGAAGCGTATCAATTAACTCGTTTTGATACGCCGGCTACGGGGAATCCGACAACACCAAGTGTACCAGAACAGCCAAGCCATCCAGGTAATAGTAATAGCCAAGGGGCAGCAACTTATACGGTGAAATCAGGGGATTCCGTCTGGTCAATTGCGAATCGTCATGGGATTACCATGGATCAATTACGTAGTTGGAATAACATTAAAGGCGATTTGATTCACCCTGGTCAAAAACTAGTTGTTAAAAAAGGGGCAACGGATGAGTTAACACCGTTACCACCAGTTGAAAATCCAAATCCGCCGACGAATGTAGGCACAGGCCAAAAACCATCAACAAGTAATCAAACCTATACGGTAAAATCAGGGGATTCAATTTGGTTAATTGCGAATAACCATGGGATTTCAATGGATCAATTACGTAGTTGGAATAACATCAAAGGTGACTTCATTTATCCAGGCCAAAAGTTGATTGTAAAAAAAGGCACGGGTTCAACGACGAATCCAACGCCACCGACGAATCCAGCAAAACCAACCCCACCAACGAATGTGGGAACAGGTCAAAAACCGTCAACAAGCAACCAAACGTATACGGTAAAATCAGGCGATTCAGTTTGGTTAATTGCAAATAACCATGGGATTTCAATGGATCAATTGCGTAGCTGGAACAACATCAAGGGTGATTTGATTCACCCAGGTCAAAAGTTAATTGTCAAAAAAGGCACGAGTTTAACCATTAACCCAACGCCGCTGACGAATCTAGCGAAACCAACCCCACCAACGAATGTGGGAACAGGTCAAAAACCGTCAACAAGTAATCAAACGTATACGGTAAAATCAGGTGATTCGGTTTGGTTAATTGCGAATAATCATGGGATTTCAATGGATCAATTGCGTAGTTTAAATAACATTAAAGGTGATTTGATTCACCCAGGTCAAAAGTTAATTATTAAGAAATCAACAGCCAATACAGCAAATGCAAACAATCAAGTTCAAAATAAACCAGTAACGCCATCGAACAATCAATCACATAAAGTGGTAAGTGGTGATAGCTTATGGGCGATTTCTGAACGTTACGGTGTTTCGATTCAACAATTAAAAACAACAAATAATTTGAAATCAGACATAATTTATGTGGGTCAAACATTAAAAGTTTAAAAAAGGATTGAAAAGCCTAGTAAAATTTGCTAGTATACACGTAAGTTCAAATATTAAACACATTTGAAAAGGAATAGTAGAAAGCCCTTCTGATATAGAGAGTACATGGTTGGTGGAAATGTACATAGAATCTTTTGAACTCGCCTTTGAGTGCATATCCGATTGAACCTTAGTAGATTGGATACGGTGACGACCGTTAACACGTTGAGGCTAGTTTATAACTAGTGAATTTAGGTGGTACCACGTCTTTAACGTCCTATAAAGAGCAATTATGCTTTTTATAGGACTTTTTTATTATTTTTGAAGAGGAGAATGTTATCGTGAACTACAATCACAAAGAAGTAGAAAAGAAATGGCAAAAGTATTGGGCGAAAAACAATAGCTTTAATACAACGGACAGTTCAGAAAAACCAAAATTTTATGCATTAGACATGTTTCCTTACCCATCAGGTCAAGGTCTTCACGTAGGACATCCAGAAGGATATACAGCAACGGATATTTTATCACGTATGAAACGTAGCCAAGGTTACAATGTTTTACACCCAATGGGTTGGGATGCTTTTGGTTTACCAGCGGAGCAATACGCGTTAGATACTGGGAATGACCCTGCGGAATTTACCAAAAAGAATATCGAAACTTTCCGTCGCCAAATCAATTCATTAGGCTTCAGTTATGATTGGAATCGTGAAATTAATACAACGGATCCAGAGTACTATAAATGGACACAATGGATCTTTACAAAATTATATGAAAAAGGTTTAGCCTATGAAGCGGAAGTTGCCGTTAACTGGGTACCAGCATTAGGAACAGTTATCTCAAATGAAGAAGTCATTGATGGTAAGAGTGAACGTGGAAATCACGAAGTTATCCGCAAACCTATGCGTCAATGGATGTTAAAAATTACGGAATACGCGGATCGTTTACTCGACGATTTAGATGATTTAGATTGGCCAGAAAGCATTAAAGAAATGCAACGCAACTGGATTGGTCGTTCATATGGAGCCAATGTTACTTTTAAAGTTGCTAACCACGATGCAGACTTTACGGTCTTCACTACACGTCCAGATACATTATTCGGTGCTACTTACTGTGTACTAGCACCAGAACTTGACTTAGTTCAAGAAATTACAACACCTGAGCAAAAAGCAGCGATTGATGCGTATATTACAGAAGCTAGTAAAAAATCAGATTTAACACGTACAGAATTAGTCAAAGAAAAAACCGGTGTCTTCACAGGTGCTTATGCGATTAACCCAGTCAACGGAAAAGAAGTACCGATTTGGATTTCAGATTACGTTTTAGCATCATACGGTACAGGTGCAATCATGGCTGTGCCCGCACATGATGAACGTGATTATGATTTTGCCAAAACTTTTGATATTGAAATTATTCCAGTACTTGAAGGTGGAAACATTGAAGAAGCCGCTTTTGTGGGTGATGGTGCACACATAAACTCTGATTTCTTAAATGGTATGGATAAAGAAACAGCCATTCAAACGATGAATGAATGGTTAGAAGAAAAAGGTATTGGTAAAAAAGAAGTCAGCTACCGTCTACGTGATTGGTTATTCTCACGTCAACGTTATTGGGGTGAACCAATTCCTGTAATTCATTGGGAAGATGGCACAACAACAACTGTTCCAGTAGAAGAATTGCCACTACGTTTACCAGTAACAGATGATATTCATCCAAGTGGTACAGGTGAATCACCATTGGCAAATATTACCGAATGGGTAAATGTTGTTGATCCAGAAACAGGAATGAAAGGTCGTCGCGAAACAAATACAATGCCACAATGGGCAGGTAGCTCATGGTACTTCTTACGTTTCATCGATCCACATAACAAAAATGAAATCGCAAGCTACGAAAAATTAGAACGTTGGTTACCAGTGGATATTTATATTGGTGGCGCAGAACATGCGGTATTGCATTTGCTTTATGCTCGTTTCTGGCATAAATTCTTATACGATATCGGTGTGGTTCCAACAAGCGAGCCATTCCAAAAACTTTACAACCAAGGAATGATTTTAGGCGAAAATAACGAAAAAATGTCTAAATCTCGCGGTAACGTGATTAATCCAGACGACGTTGTAAATAAATATGGTGCTGATACTCTAAGACTTTATGAAATGTTCATGGGTCCATTAGATGCTGCGATTGCTTGGAATGAAAATGGTTTAGAAGGAAGCCGTAAATTCTTAGACCGCGTATGGCGCTTAATTGTCGATGAAAATGGCAAAATGCGTGATCGTGTAACAACCATTAATGATGGAAAATTAACCAAAGTTTACCATCAAACCGTTAAAAAAGTCACTGAAGATATGACAGCTTTACGCTTTAATACAGCTATCTCTCAATTAATGGTCTTTGTGAATGAAGCTTATAAAGTCGATGCTTTACCATTTGAATACTTAGAAGGTTTTGTTCAATTATTAGCACCAATTACACCACACATTGGTGAAGAATTATGGGCGATTTTAGGACATAAAGAAAGTTTAACTTATGTTCCTTGGCCAACATTCGATGAAGCAGCATTAGTTGAAGATGAAGTGGAAATCGTTGTTCAAATTAACGGAAAAGTTCGTGCGAAAATGATGGTACCAGTCGAAGCAACTCGCGAAGAACTAGAAGCATTAGCAACCGCTGACACTGATGTTCAAGCACAACTCGATGGAAAAACCATCCGCAAAGTCATCGCCGTACCGAAGAAATTAGTAAATATTGTAGCAAATTAAGAGGTTATAATAAAAAGCGATCAATGACGAGTAATAAGCAAAAAAATCTTTCGAAAGTGTTTTTTCTTTCGAAAAGATTTCGGCTTATTACCGAGTCATTGCTTTTTTTATACCGTTTTAAATAAGAGGTTATAATAAAAAGCGATCAATGACGAGTAATAAGCAAAAAAATCTTTCGAAAGTGTTTTTTCTTTCGAAAAGATTTCGGCTTATTACCGAGTCATTGCTTTTTTTATACCGTTTTAAATAAGAGGTTATAAATGAAGCGATTAGGGGTGAGTAATAAGTAAAGAATCGTTTGAAAGTGTTCTGTACTTTCAAAAAGATTCTGACTTATTACCGAAACACTGCTTCAATTTATACCGTTTTAAATAAGAGGCTATTTTATGAGTGTTTAGACTTGAAAGATAAGAATAACCTTCGAAAAAATGGTTTTTTCATTTTTATCGAATGTGACTTATCTCTGAGAGTCTGCTCAGAAAATGCCGTTTTGTTTAAGAGGCTATTTTATGAGTGTTTAGAGGTTTTAATAAAAAGCAACTACTGATTGTTTATCTGTCAATTGACGCAAGACAATCAGTAGTTGATTTTTTAATTGTTTTGTAAATCATACTCCAAGGCGCTACCTTCATGGGACGTGACAAATCCCTGTTTTGTATAAAATTGTGCCGCTTGTTTGCCGCCGGTCATAAGAAAAATTTTGTTTATTTGTTCATCCTTCATTACGTTAGTAACAAATTGGAGTAGTCTTCCTCCAATACCTTTTCCTTGTAGAGAAGGGAGAACGTTAAACTCATCAATACAAAATTGACTCCAATTTCCGTAGTAATAATCAATTCTACCTAAACACATCGAAATAATTTTATTATTTTGCTCAATGACATACCCTCGTGAATTAAAGCCGCTCATTGTGGCTTCGATTCTAAGAAGCGCTTCTTTTTTAGTCCATGAGTTATTCCACGGTTCCCCGTTATATGCTTCGACTAAAATATTAGCACATGTGGAAAAATCTTCTGTTTTTATTTCTCTAACATTTAAGTGCATTTACAAACCCCTTCCTATGAAATTTTACCGTTCATCATAACAATAGATTCATTAAGAGTCAAACAATTCTATGAGAGTGAGGTAGGAGTGTTCTGCTTTTAAAATAATAAAAAGCAATCAATTATTCCTTGTTTTTGTTTTTCTCGTCCATAAGAAATGGTACAATGAATAATATCTGAGCAATAGAAGGAGTTGGAATACGTGCACTACTTGGATAACAAGTTGTTGGGTAAGTATTTTAAGAGTAAAAATGGGAAATCCCGAGGAATCATTCCGGCGAATGGGCGTTATATTGAATATGTTGTGATTGAGGGAAAACCGATAGAAGGTAGTATGTTGGAGATTTTTTCGATTGATAATGGAATTGCCTATGTGCGAGTCAATGATTATTTAATTGAAGAAAGCGAAGACTTTATTGTTATTTAAGTTAAAGGAGGAGGAAAAGAAGTGTTTATCGTACAAGTTTTATTATTTATTTTTGTTTTAGCAATGATTATCTGGTTATTATCAAGTATTGCGGTTGTTGTTCATCAAGGAGAGGTCAAGGTCGTAGAAAGTTTTGGACGCTTTGTTAGAACCTTGGATCCGGGGTTACATTTCTTAATTCCGATTTTATATACTGTTCGTCAAAGAGTTTCGTTGAAACAAGTACCGTTAGAAATTCCACCCCAAAGTGCGATTACACGCGATAACGTAATTGTTCAAATTGATGAGGCGATTAAATACCATGTGACGGATGTTCGCGCGTTTGTTTATGATAACGAAGATTCCGTAACCGCGATGATTCAAGATGCACAATCAAATTTACGTGGAATTATCGGGAAAATGGATTTAAATGAAGTGTTGAATGGAACAGAAGAAATTAACGTGGCACTTTATGAATCGATTAAAGATATTACTGCGGGCTATGGATTAGCGATTGACCGAATTAATATCGGTGAAATTTTGGTTTCAGATGAAATTATTAACTCAATGAATAAATTAATTACCGCATCGCGTGACAAGGAATCAATGATTACCTTATCAGAAGGTCGTAAGCATTCCGTTATTTTAGACTCAGAAGCTAAAGCCTCTGAAATGGAAATCGATGCCGAAGCACGTTCGAAACAAACAAAAATTGATGCCGAAGCAAGAGCGGAACGGATGAAAATTGATGCGGAAGCAGAAGCTGAGAAGATTCGAGTAATTACCGAAGCGGAACAATTACGTATCCGTTCATTGAATGAAGCAATTAAGAATAGCGAGTTGACACCAGAAGCTTTACAATACTTAGGGTTAGAAGCCTTTAAAGAAGTAGTCAATAGTTCAACGAATACAGTCATTATCCCTTCAAATATGACTGAATTAGGCAATGTCCCAGCGATGAAAACATTGTGGGATGCGACAGAAGGTAAATAAAAGCAAACAAAAAAACAATCCATTTTTCTGGATTGTTTTTTTGTTTATAACAGTTTATCCTTCTTGATCGATGGCATCTTGTTTCGTTTCTTCTTCGGTATCAAATGGATGATTGGCTGGTGAATAAATGGAGTACAATTTCATCGGTTCATTGCCAATATTGGTGACATTATGCCAAGTGTTGGCTGGAATAATAATCGCGTCATCGGCTTTAACGACTTGACTAAAAGTGATTTGATCTTCTGCAGGACCCATTTCAACACGGCCAGTTCCAGCTTCTAATCTTAAAAATTGATCGACATGAGGATGTACTTCCATTCCGATATCGCCACCGCCAGCTGGAATACTCATTAAAGTCAATTGAAAATGTTCACCTGTCCATAAAGTCGTCCGATAATTCTCATTTTGCAGTGTCACTTCTTCCATGTTAAATGCAATTGGTTCTTTTCCATAATCTTTTAATTCCATTGGTAATCCCTCCATCTGTTTTGATACTCTTAGTTTAACGCTTTTAAAATATTTTGACCAATAGAAACCCTTAATTGAATACCGTTATCAATTAGGAATAGTTGGGTCAATCTTAATAATAAGTTCCAGTTGTTTGACAAAAAAACGGTAGAGAAAAATTCTCTACCGAATTATGACCTATTTTGATTTTATAAAGTATCGTAAACAATCGTTTCTGTTTTTGGTATTTCCTCATCGATAAAGTAGACTTTGTACCAAGTTAAGAATGAATAAATCGCCCAAATTTTACGTTGGAGATCGGCTTTGCCGTCGTGGTGGTCTTCAACCAATTGTAAAATTTTTGCTTGATCAAAAAATTCTGTAACAAAATCCGCTTCAAATAATGCTTTGACTTGTTTATAACCTAAGTCTTCACGTAACCAAGCTTTAATTGGCACCGGGAAGCCTAATTTTTCACGGTTGGCCCACGCTTCTGGTAAGTGGCGATTCGAAGCTTGACGGAAGACGTCTTTTGTATTGTTTTGGTTAATTAAATATTTTGTTGGAATACTTTGTGCTAATTTCATCATTTCAATATCTAATAAAGGCACACGTGATTCTAAAGAACTAGCCATTGTTAGCTTGTCAGCTTTTAATAAAATATCTTTAGGCATCCATTGGTGAACGTCTAAATATTGCATTTTATTGACTTCTTCTTTTGCTAGTTGATCGGCTTTGTCAAAGTATGGTCCGACAATTTCAGCGACTGTTGGAGCCTCTTGAAAAGCCGGTGTTACGTAGCTACTTGCTTCTTTTTCACTAAAGATTTCGGCATGTCCGATAAAATATTCTCTTGATGGGGCAGTTGCCGCATAGAGATGCATCCGACCGTGGAAGTTTTTCATTTTACCTAATGAACGGCCAATAGAATAACGAATTCCTTTTGGTAATTTACGTAGACCTTGTGCCACGACACGAATCACTTTTGAATTGGTGTGTAAACCATAAGCACTATAGCCGGCGAATAATTCATCGGCACCTTCACCTGATTGGACAACACGCACGTATTGTGAAGCTAAATTTGATAAGAAATAAAGCGGCACACACGATGGATTTGCATCAGGTTCATCTAAATGGTATTGAATTAATGGGAAAGCTTTAAAGGACATTTCACCATTAATAATTGCAGCCACGTTATTTAAACCGAGAGTTTCAGTTAATTTACGCGCTTCAATCGCTTCGTTATATGTTTTATCATCAAAACCAATGGAGAATGTATGCTCAGGTCTTAAAATCGATGCCACATAACTAGAATCGACACCACTTGATAAGAAAGAACCGACTTCAACATCGGCATTTTTATGAATCGCAATTGATTCTTGAACCGTTGCATCAATTTTATCAACCCATTCTTTTTCAGAAAGGTTTTCTTTGTGACGGTAATCCGCATCCCAATATTCTTTGATAGTCATTTGCCCATCTTTGTAAGTAAAGTAGTGGCCTTCTTGTAAGCGGTGAACGCCTTTAAAGAATGTTTCACCATTTAATGGTGAGTATTGGAAGGTTAAATAAGGTTTCAAAGCTTGTTCGTTCAATACTTTATTGAAATCTGGGTGTGGTAAGAAACTTTTGATTTCTGAACCAAACATAAATGTTCCATTCATTTCTGCGTAATAAAAGGGTTTGATTCCAAAATGGTCACGCGCACCAAAAAGTTCTTGTTTTTTAATATCCCAAATTACAAAAGCATACATGCCCCGAATTTTTTGTAATAAATCAACGCCCCACTCTTCATAACCGTGTAAAAGGACTTCGGTATCGGTATTCGTTGTAAATACATGTCCAAGTAGGACTAAATCTTCTCTTAGCCGTTGGTAATTATAAATTTCACCATTAAAAATAATGACTTTGCTACGATCTTCGTTATAAATCGGTTGCGATCCACCTTCAAGGTCAACGATAGATAGGCGTCTGAACCCTAGAGCAATTTGGTCATCGACGTATTTTCCGGCACTGTTTGGCCCACGGTGAACAATTCTTTCCATCATTGCTTCAATGACTGTTTCTTTTTGTTGTTGTGAGCTAATAAACCCAACAATACCGCACATAATGTCACTTCCTAATCATTTAATATCAATTTTAAATCGTACGTTTACCATTCTAGCATAAAATGGGCCTATCTAAAAATAGAAACAATTAATTTAAAAAAAAACAAAGGAATATCTTCGGTCGATTGAAGGCATTCCTTTGTTAATTGATTAATTCTTTCTCCAAGTTAAGCCAAGTAACAACGTAATCGTTGCTAAAAGAGGGACTAGGAAAACTAAGGCCACGCTATATGACCCACCAGAACGTGTGTAACTTTTTGGTGCAATTTGGTTTAAATTGATGATATTAAAATTCACAAGTAATTTCCAAAAAATAACTAAAGCGACAACACTCACTAGCGATATTCCAGCAACAATCAAATATTTTCTATACGTTTGTTTCATGTAACAGACCCCTTTGCAACATCTTCGCATTCATTATACCGAATGTTTGTATAAAAAAGTTCAATGTTTTAATAAAGTAATCTTTGTTACATAATTGAAATAAATGCTAGGTTTTTTGGTTGTCAATCCAGTGCTGTGTATAGTAGACATCACCCAAGTAATCAATGCTTTGTCCTTTAACTTTCATGCCCGCCTCGGTACCTTTTCCGGCAACAATCACAATATCTGAAGGGGTAGCTAAAGACAGTGCGAGCGAGATGGCTTTACTACGGTCTAATTCACGGAGAACTTCCACTTCTGGGTTCGTAATATGCGATTGGATTTCATCGGCAATGCTAGCTGGATCTTCAAAATCAGGATCATCTTCTGTTAGGACGACAACATCATACGTTTCGGAAATGGCTTGACCCATGTCTTTGCGACGAGAAAGGGCTTTGCCCCCTGCACTCCCTGTCACTAAAATGACGCGACCTTCTGGACGTAAATCTTGAGCAAATGTTCCAAGGGCCGATAAACTTAAATAGTTATGGGCGAAATCGACGAAAGCATATGCGCCATTTTTTAACTCAAAGAAATTCATTCGTCCAGGAATGGTAGTCTGAAGCAAACTATGTTTTAACGCATCTTTTGAGGTATCGACTAAGGCAGTCGCAATTAAAGCCGCCGCAGCGTTTCCGTGATTAAAGTCACCAAACATGGACAAATGATAATCGCCATTTAATTGTAAGAAGTCTTCTTTTGCAACTAGTCGAAACTCACGTAACTCAGGACCATGAATAACCGGGTAATCGGCCGTTTGGCTACCATAAGTGACTGCTGGGATTTCATGTTCTTGACAAAGTGCGGCTAATTCATCAAAACGATCCGATTGGTTATTCAAGACGACTTGTTGACTATTTAACAGTAGTTGTTGTTTACAAGCAAAATAATCCTCAAAAGTCGGGTGTTCAATCGGGCTAATATGATCGGGGCTAATATTCAAAAAGACACCGACTTCAAAAGTAATACCAAAAACGCGTTTGGTTTTATAGGCTTGCGAAGAAACTTCCATGACTAGATGGCTAACGCCAGCATCAACGGCTTGGGCCATTTGTTTATATAAAACAAGTGCTTCGGGTGTTGTTAAGACAGAAGCTTGGTAAGTTTGCCCATCTGTTGTCGTTTCTTCGGAAGAAAAGAGAGCAATCTTTGGACCGAAAGCATCTTTTAAAAGCGCATGAATAAAATAGGCAGCACTTGTTTTACCTTTCGTACCTGTAATGCCAATTTTAATTAATTTATCTTGGGGATTTTGGTAAAAAGCTTGAGCGATTAGGGCCATGGCTTCGCGAATATCACGCACAAGAATTTCGTTTTCCGAGAAACCATAAGAAACTTCAGTTAGATAAGTTGTGACGCCAGCATCTAAAACATCGATGAGCCATTCTTTTTTAAAGTTGATACCTTTACAAAAAAACAAGCAATTGCCTGGAAGCTCTTTCGAGTTATACGAAAGGCCGTCAAATGGGACTTGATCAATATCATTGTTGTCTTTTTTTGGTGTAATTAGTAAGTTGTGTTTCATTAATAATTGATAAATATTGTCGATTGTAATAGTATACATCGCATACTCCTCCTCAAATCGGGAATTTCATTATTTATTATAGCATAGAGCTTTCAAAAAAAATAAATAGATTGCTACTAATGAGATTAAGCATTAAAATAGGAGATATGTAAAAAAAGAAAGTTGGGAACGACGGAAATGGCGAATCGAGTGAATCTAGAAGGACCGGCATTAACCAATGAAGAAAAAATGGCCCGTGGTTCAGCCTGGCTGACCATCGGTAACATCGGCTCTCGGTTAATTGGTATCATCTATATTATCCCGTGGTATTACTGGTTGGGCGAAAATGCCGAAGCCTCCAATACTTTGTTCAATATGGGATACAATATTTATGCCTTGTTTATTATGATTTCTACGGCAGGAATTCCGGCAGCGATTGCAAAACAAATCGCTTTTCATAACTCAAGGGGAGAATACCAGACGAGTCGCAAACTTTTCCATACCGCGGCGAAAGTCATGTTAGGATTTGGGCTATTCAGTGCCATCATTATGTATATGGCTTCTCCTTTGTTATCAAATGGAGCGGGTGGTGGAAATGACTTAGTACCGGCGATGCGGTCGTTGAGTGTGGCAATCTTAGTAATTCCATTTATGAGTGTCTTACGAGGATATTTCCAAGGGACACAAAACGTGGCACCCTATGCCATCTCACAATTAATTGAACAACTGTTTCGAGTAATTTATATGCTTTCTGCGACCTTCATTATTATGCGTTTAGGTAGTGGGAATCATGTAGAAGCAGTCACGCAATCAACTTTTGCGGCTTTTATTGGGGCATTAGCGGGTATAGGAATCTTATTGTATTACTTTAGAAAAGAAAAAGTGAAGATGGATATTTTGGCGGAAGAAAGCCACGAAACAATACAAATCAATAGTGTTGCATTATTGACGAGTGTTGTTCGCGAAGCCATTCCCTTTATTATCATCGGGGCTTCCATTACCATCTTTAAACTGGTCGATCAATATACATTTATTCGCGTAATGGGCGGATTTACCGAGTATACGAATGATCAATTAATGAGTTTAATGGCCTTATTTGGTGGAAATCCAGATAAATTAACAATGGTTGTTATTGGCTTAGCAACAGCGATGGCGACAGTTGGTTTACCGCTAATCACTGAAGCGTATGCGCAAAAAAATAAAAAAGACCTGAGTCAATTAGTGACAAGCAATTTACAGTTATATTCTTTTATTATGTTTCCAGCAACGTTTGGTATGGTGATGTTGGCCTATCCGTTAAATACGTTGTTTTATACACCAAACGAATTAGGCAGTCGCTTGTTAATCGTTGCTTGTCTATCCGGACTTGTCTTAGGTCTGTATATGATTACTGCAAGTATGCTCCAAGGGATTTACGAAAATTCAGCGGCAGTTGTCTTTTTTGGAATCGGGTTACTGGTTAAAATTGTTTTACAAGTACCAAGTATTTATTTACTAGAATCATACGGTCCACTATTTTCAACAACGATTGGTTTTGCAGTTGCTTCTTATTTCAACTTGAGAAAATTGCAGCATAAGACCGGATTTAATGTTAGTCTAGTACTTCGTCGTACGTTGCTAATTATTATCTTAACCGTTATGATGATTTTAGCGACATGGATTACAAGATTAGGTCTGGAAACATTCCTAAGCGTTGAAAGAAAATTCAGTGCCTTTATCTTGATTATGGGTGTGGCTGCGGTCGGAGGTTTTGTGTACATTTACTTAGGGCTAAAAACACGTTTAGCAGATAAGTTATTAGGTCCGAATGTCATCCGATTACGTCGAAAATTAAAAATCAAATAAACAATCGAAAAAGAGTTGGCTGATTTCAAGTCAGCTCTTTTTAAATTTTCTAGAAGGAGAAAACAATGCGCTTAGATAAATTTTTAGCCGATATGAATTTCGGAACACGAAGAGAAGTCAAAGGATATATCAAAAAAGGACTTGTGATGGTCAATAATCAAATAATCAAATCCGATAAATTTCATGTAAATGAAAAAGAAGATATTGTAGAGTTTGATGGCGAGCCTGTCAATTATCAAAAAAACTTCTACTACTTATTACATAAACCGGGCGGTGTCATTTCAGCGACGGTCGATAATTATGACGAAACGGTTCTTGATTTATTTCAAGATGATGATTTTCGTGATGATTTGTTTCCAGTCGGGCGTCTTGATAAAGATACCGAAGGCTTGTTACTGATTATGAATGACGGGCAATTGGCTCATCGTCTATTGTCACCAAAAAAACATGTCGATAAAGAGTACTATGCAAAAGTAGCCGGAATTATGACGACAGAAGACCAAGAAAAATTCCGGGAAGGTCTCACGATTGATGGTGGAGAAGTTTGTTTGCCGGCAGAACTTACGATTGAATCGGTCGATGAAGCAAGCCAAACTTCTGAGATTCGTTTGATTTTACATGAGGGAAAATTTCATCAAGTCAAACGTATGGTCCAAGCAGTTGGAAAAGAAGTAACCTATCTAAAACGCCTACGAATGGGTCCAATTTTATTGGATGAATCTTTAGATTTAGGCGAATATCGCCCATTAACGCAAGAGGAACTCACATTACTTCAAGGTTAAATCACATCAATTTTGTAATTGTCTTGTCACAAAAGCCTTCATTTTTACGAAAATGAGGGCTTTTTGTCATACTGGACGCTAGAATGATACCAATTTGTTGTTGTTTTGTTACCCCTTCGCTAGTGAAAGCATGTTAGAGTAGCGAAGGATTAAACAAAGGAGCGTTTTATTTGAAAAGAAAATCAATTTTAGCAATAGCAAGTTTAAGCTTACTATTTTTATTACCGCAAGTTGCCCAAGCAAATGAGATGTCACAAAAAGTTCAAGAGCAAACCCAAAAAATCGAAAAACTTCAAAAGGAAGTTGTAACGATTAATGATAAACAAACAGCCGTTAAAGAAGAAATCGAGGCGTTTGATACCCGCGCAGTCACTTTAGAAAATGAATTAGCTACTTTACATACAGAAAAAACAATGGGTGAAGAAGAAGTAAAAATTCAAAAAAATCGTTTAGCGGCGTTAGAAAAGATGGCTTTATTACAAGCTTATTCTCAAGTAACGACGGTAACTGACAATAGTATTGAAAATCAAGAGGAACGAATTGAGAGTGTTACAGAAGAGTTAGCACTTGTTGAAGCGGAAATTGCGGCAACGATGGCCACGATTGAAACAGAAGAAACAACTAAAATCGAAAAAATGGCAGAACAATCTTCATTAGCTAAGTCCGTTGAAAAAATGGAAGCCAAAATTGTTAAAGAAGAACAAACAATGGAACGTTTAAAAGTCGAAGAGGCAGCTGCTAAAAAAGCGGTAGAAAAAGCCGAAGCTGAGAAGAAAGCTGAAGCAGCACGTTTAGAAAGAACTGGTTTTATCTCACCGTTGACACGTTCTTACTCAATTAGTAGTGGTTTTGGACAACGTGTCGATCCAACCGGTTATTCAGGTACAGGACATGATGGCATTGATATGCCAGGAAGTGCGGGCGAAGCGATTTTAGCAGCACGTTACGGCACAGTTGTTGAAGCGGGATTCCATGCCAGCGCAGGAAACTATGCGATTGTGAAGCATGATAATGGGTACTATACTTATTACATGCATATGACTGAAAACTTTGTTAGCGTTGGCCAAACATTAGAAACTGGGCAACAAATTGGTACAATGGGCACAACTGGGAATTCAACCGGTGTTCATTTACACTTTGGAATTGCAACTGGCGTATGGAGCGGATTTGTAAACCCAACAAGCTTTATTTGAAAATAAAAAACGATTCTCCGAAAATAGGGGAATCGTTTTTTTGTTAAATAGTATAACCAAACAGCTAACCGATTTATTTATGACCTCTTTTTAAACGGTATAAATAAATCAGCTACTCAGAAATAAGTCAATCTGGAAAAAATGAAAGAGCCATTTCTTTCCAGATACGTGCTTATTTTTCGTAGCTAACCGATTTATTTATGACCTCTTTTTAAACGGTATTGTTGGAGCAGCTGTTCGGTGATAGCTCTTCCTCTGGATAAAATCAAAGAGCAATTTTTCCATAGGCTTCGCTATCACTCACAGCTAACCGCTCCAAAGCAATGACCTCTTTGATAAACGGTATAAGTGAAGCAGTGACTAGGTAATAAGCCAGAATCTTTTCAAAAGTAAAGGACACTTTTGAACGCTTCTTTGCTTATTACTCGTCACTAATCGCTTCATTTATAACCTCATTTAAACGGTATAAGTGAAGCAGTGACTCGGTAATAAGCCAGAATCTTTTCAAAAGTAAGGGACACTTTTGAACGCTTCTTTGCTTATTACTCGTCACTAACCGCTTCATTTATAACCTCATTTAAACGGTATAAATAAATCAGCTACTCAGAAATAAGTCAATCTGGAAAAAATGAAAGAGCCATTTCTTTCCAGATACGTGCTTATTTTTCGTAGCTAACCGATTTATTTATGACCTCTTTATAAACGGTATTGTTGGAGCAGCTGTTCGGTGATAGCTCTTCCTCTGGATAAAATCAAAGAGCAATTTTTCCATAGGCTTCGCTATCACTCACAGTTAACCGCTCCAAAGCAATAACCTCTTTTTACCATAGGCTTGGTTTGGCTGTGAAGATCATTTTTTCTTTGGTAAATGGATGAACTAAATGCATTTCGGATGCGTGGAGCATTAAGCGTTTGGCGGGTTTATTTTGATACAAAGGATCGCCAACGATTGGAAAGCCTAAATGTGCGAGATGTACGCGGATTTGATGGGTGCGTCCGGTTTCTAAAACGCAAGTGATATTCGTTGTGCGTTCGTTGATTTTTTCAACGGTCACGTGCGTAATCGCCATTTGACCATTTTTAGGATCGACCACGCGTTTACGTCGGTCATGGCGGTCACGGCCAATCTTTTGGCGAATCGTCTGATCTTTCGTTAAGCGTCCGTGAACAATTGCTTGATAGCGCCGATAAATTTGCTTTTCTTCTAAAAGTCGGCCTAAAATTGGCAGAACAAATGGATTTTTGGCAAATAAGAGTGCACCGCTTGTTTCTTTATCGAGGCGATGAACCACATAAGGTCGATCGTTTAAATAAGCGGCTAAATGGTTAAACATTGTATCGTCTTCATCGGGTTGATTGGGATGGGTTTTGATGCCATAGGGTTTATTAACGACGATTAAATGCTCATCTTCATAGAGCACGTCAACAAGCGAGGCATCGCCAAAAACAACTTCTTGAAACGTATAATCACTTTCTTCCAAATGCAATGAAATTGTATCGCCTGCTTGGACTTCTTGATGGAACATCGCAACGGTGCCATTTAGTTGGACATCTTTACGCGTTCGTAAAAAATGACGGACTTTACGTGGAACGAGCCATTCTTTTTCAAATAAGTCACGAATTGTCATAGTCTTTTGGTTTTTGGGTAAGGTAATGGTGAAATCCATTTGTCGTCACGCCTTTCATAGAATCATCCTATTATAGCAGAGGATTTGTGTAATTTAGAAGAAACTTAATAAAAAAATCAAGCCTTTCTAATAATTGGATGCTAGAATAGGGAGAAATTTTAGCAAAGTACAACTTGGGACCTAGGTTGCTCGTTGAGATTTTTGCTATACTAAGACAAGATAAGGAGGAATTCGATGGATTTTAAAGCATTATTAACAAAAATAAAAGTGCTAATCACTCGTTTTTGGCACTGGATAAAACCTTACTTAGCTGAATTTCGTCAAGGATTAGGACGTTTCTGGAAAAAATATCATTTAAATAAAATTATTCTTTTGTTCATGTTAACTGCAATTTTAATTACGAGTATTTATTTGTTTTATGTGGCGAAAGCGACCAACGTAGAAGATTTGTCTTCTGGTTTAAAAGACTCCACAATTATTTACGATGCTTCCAATGAAGAAGCAGGACGTTTTCGTTCGGAAAAAGGCAACTATGTCGATTTTGATGAAATTTCACCAGCAGTTGTTGATGCGGTGATTTCAACTGAGGACCGACGCTTTTACGAACATCATGGTTTTGATATAAAAGGGATTGCCCGTGCGGCTGTTCGAATGGTAATCAATCGCAATACGAGCGGGGGCGGAGGAAGTACCATTACGCAACAACTCGCTAAAAATGCGTACCTCACCCTCGATCAAACATTTACACGTAAGGCTAAAGAATTATTTTTAGCAATTGAAATTGAGAAGAAATACAGTAAAGAAGAAATTATGACGATGTACTTAAACACCTCCTATTATGGAAATGGTGTTTGGGGTATTCAAGATGCTTCAATGAAATATTTTGGGGTTGCGGCCAGTCAATTAACAACGGAACAAGCAGCAACGCTCGTGGGTCTTTTGAAAGGGCCATCGATTTATAACCCAATTGATAACTTAGAACAAGCAACCAATCGACGCGATACGGTTTTACAGTTGATGGCAGATAATGGAAAAATTACGGCAGAGACAGCTCAAGCTGGGCAACAAATTGCGATTGCCGATCAACTATATGATGCCTATGATTCATCTCAAATCAACTACCAATATCCCTATTATTTTGATGCGGTTATTGATGAAGCGGTTCGAAAATATGGTTTAGATGCGGATGATGTCATGAAACGTGGCTATAAAATTTATACGTCATTAAATCAAGATTATCAACGGAATATGCAAGAAGTTTATATTCGAGATGATTATTTCCCACCGAATTCTTCAACAGGAGATATGGTGCAATCAGGTTCGGTTGCAATGGATCCGAATACTGGAGAAATTCAAGGATTGGTTGGCCGTCGTGGAGAGTATACATTCCGTGGTTTCAACTTTGCGATGGATATGAAACGACCACCAGGTTCAACGATTAAACCTTTTAGTGTTTATGCACCTGCTCTTGAATCCGGCTACCGTCCAGATTCAATTTTAAAAGACGAACCACTGTCTTATTATGATGCAAAAAACTTTGATGGAACGTATCAAGGGGAAGTGACGATGTATCACGCGGTTGCCCAAAGTTTGAACTTACCGGCTGTTTGGTTGCTTCATGAGATGGGGATCAATAAAGGCTATAATAAAGCCAAAGAGTTTGGCATACCTTTAGCTGCATCGGATAAATACTACGGCTTGGCTTTAGGGGGATTGGAAACAGGAACGTCTCCAGCAGTCATGGCGAGTGCTTATGGTGTCTTTGCTAATGGGGGAACACTCTATGAACCACATTTAATTACGAAGATAATCGATTCGACAGGTGCAGTGATCGTGGACAAAACGAAACCAAAAGGTAAACGAGTGATTTCAAAAGAAACAAGCGATGAAATGACGAGTATGCTATTAGGAACTTTTTCAAACGGAACGGCAGCAAGTGCCAACCCGTATGGTTATACGATTGCGGGTAAAACAGGTTCAACCGAAAATATTCACGATACAAGTAAATCTGCCGATCAATGGTTGATTGGTTACACGCCAGATGTTGTGATTTCTAGTTGGATTGGTTTTGAAACCAACAGTGCTGAAAATGCGATTGAAGGAACGAACGGTGCGAATATGAGTCTGATGTTTAAAGCGCAAGCAGAAGGCATCCTACCTTATACCCAACAAACACCATTTACGGTCGCGGATGCCTATGCTACCGGTGGTAAAGTCATGGCAGCAGAAGATGTACCGACGCAAGAAGAGGTACCACCTGCATGGAAAGAAGAGGTCGATAAAGTGACCGAAAAAGCCAAAGAAGGCGCGAAAGAATTTGGTAAAAAAGTTTTTGAGAAATCCAAAGATATCTTACGTGATTTACGTGATCGATTGCCTTAAATCAGTCGCTAAGTCCGAATAATAATGATACAATAACAAAGTAATAACTAATTAGGAGGATGACATATGTCAGCAAATTTATATGATACAGCGAATCAATTAGAACGTGAAATCCGTGAAGATGCAGCTTTCCAAGCATTAAGCGACTCATTCAATCGTTTAAAACAAAATGAAGAAGCTTTTGGTTTCTTTAAAGAATTCCAAATGTTCCAACAAGAAATGCAACAAAAAATGATGTCAGGTGAAGAATTATCTGATGATGATGCAGCTAAAGCACAATCATTAGCTGAAAAAGTTCAAAATGAATCATTAATCAACGATTTAATGCAACATGAACAAGCTTTCAGTGTTGTTGTGAATGATTTAAACCGTATCATCATGAATCCATTAAGAGAATTATATAACGCAGAATAATTTGTGAAGAAGCGATGCCGAAAGGGTGTCGCTTTTTTGATTTTAATTTTTTACTTATCACTCGTACCAAACCGCTCGATCACTCACCTTTATTTGAAACGGTATTCCATGAGCAGTGACTCGGTAATAAGCTAACTTCCAATAAAAATCAAAAAAACGATTTTTTTGTAAGTCTTGCTTATTACTCGTCACTAACCGCTCATGTCATAACCTCTTAAACTATACGAACAAACTTTCGTATTTTGCTGACTTTTTTAGTTGCAAATGGTAAAATGAAAAGAAAAAGGGAGGTTTTCAAGTGTTACGTTTTTTACATTGTGCTGATTTACATCTCGATCGTTCTTTTGAAGGCCTACAGTTAATTCACGATCGTGTCACGCATTTAACCGAGGCCAATGAACGTGTCTTAGAAAACATTGTTTCACTTGCGTTAGCAGAACAAGTTGATTTTGTTTTGCTGGCGGGTGATACGTTTCATCAAAATCGTCCGAGTTTAAAAACACAGCATCATTTTTTTACCCAAATGCGACGGTTAGAAGTGGCAGGTGTGCCTGTTTATTTGAGTTTTGGAAATCATGATTTTTATGATGAAGCACGTTATTGGTTTGAATTTCCTGAAAACGTCCATTTGTTTAAGGAAGAGATCGTGACGACGTTTGTAGATACGAATCGTTCGAATGAATCCTATGCGATTAGTAGTTTTAGTTATCAACAAAGATGGCTGGAGAAGTCTAAAGTAGCAGAGTTTCCAACGAATCAAGCGAAGTATCACATTGGCATGTATCACGGAGAAATTGGGAGTGAACGTTATGCGCCCTTTACGATTCAAGAGATGAAACAAAAAGGCTATGATTATTGGGCGTTAGGTCATATTCATGTACCGACTGTTTTGGCAACAAAACCGCCAATTATTTATCCGGGAACACCCCAAGGTCATACACGTAAAGAGCAAGAGACGCCGGGTGTTTTACTCGTTACATTAGGAGAAGGCCCTGCTAAATGGGAAGCCCGCTCAGTCCAAGAAATTGTTTGGGAAGATTTGCAGTGTTCGATGGCAGGTGTAAAAAACCAACGGACGGCTTTAGCTAAAATTTTGGAACTTTTTACCGAATCAGAAAATAAATTACTGAAAATAATTTTGACGGATACAGAAGGTCTGCCTCAAAACTGGCTGAGTACGAAAGAAAAAAGTGAATTACTTGCGTATCTAGCTCATGAATTGGCACAACGAAACTTTGAGCAGCGGATTTATCAATTAGAAGAAATCGGGCAATCGTTCGATGAAAAAATTGAATTGCAAGCGAGCGCGGCATTACGCGAGCAATTATTTCAGCCGTATGAAGAAAGCAGTGTTTTTCAAAAAGAAATTGAAGAATTACTCCAACACACGATTGCAAGTAAGGTCATGTCGATTGAAGACTTGCAAGAAGAAGTATTAGCGGCAAGTAAAAAAGAATTAATGGAAGAATATTATTGGAGAGCAGAAAATGAAAATTATTCGCGCGGAGATTAGTGGATTTGGTCATTTTCGTCAAAAAACATTTGATTTTTCGCAAGGAAATCAATTATTTTTTGGAGAAAATGAAGCTGGAAAATCAACGTTGTATCATTTTATTCAAACGATGCTCTTTGGTTTTTCAACTAAAAGCAAAAAGAAACGAGATTATACCCCAACTGATGGGGCAGCATTTGGCGGTAAACTGTGGATTGCGATTGAAGGATATGAGGAGATTCGGATTGAGCGGTTTCGTTCCATTCAACGCGGAAAAGCGACCATTTATGTCGGTGATCAAGAAGGCGATGAAGTTTGGCTACAAAAACTATTAGCACCACTCACCTTAGAAACCTTTCAAGAGGTTTTTACCTTCCAACAAGAGCAACTGACAGAAGTCGATCGTTTACAAGAAAAGGAACTGCATGACGCACTGATTTCACTGGGAATTAGCGGCAGCGTGCAAGTGATGAACCAAATTCAATATTACGAACGAAAAATGCAAGAGCTCTACACACCGAGAGCACAAAAATTGCCTTTAAATAAGAAACTGAATCAATGGCAAAAGTTAAAAGAGAATATTCAACAAAAAGAACAACAAGAAGAACAAGTTCAACGTGGGTATCAACAAATTGCTCGCTATCAAATACAAGAAACGCAAAATCATGAACAACATGGGATTTTGCAAAAAAGGCGCCAACTGATTGAACAACAACAATTAAATTGGCCATTGTATGAAGAATGGCAACAATTAACGTTGATGGAAGAACCACAAACCTCTGTTGAAAATAAACAAGAATTACAAACTTTTTACCAAGAATATCAAAATGTAAATGATGCTATTCAGAAAAAAGAAAATGAACTCAATCAATTAGAAAGTGACCAAGGTTCGGATCGTTATTTCTTTTATTTAGACCAAGAGCCTACAGTTCAGCAAATTCTACGTGAAAAAATCACGATGATTCGGCAATTTGATGCCTATCAACGCAAGGTTTCCGAGTTTAATGGCCATCAAGAAGCCCAACGCCGAATTCAACAAAAACGCGGATGGGGCACCGAAGCACCGCAATTAAGTGATCCTAAGATTCCTTTAGCGATTGAAACGTTACAAGCACATCAAGAGGAGCAAGCCAATGCCGTTTTGCGTGAAACGTGGTTAAATGAGCAGTATGAGCAATTATTACAAGAAATTAATGAGATGGAAAAGAAGCAACCGAATCTATTCTTAAACTTTAAGAAGAAACAGCAACTGAGCTATGTCTTATTTTTATTGAGTCTAATCGCAGGTTTAGTTGGTTTCTTATTATCAGGCTTTTTACAATGGGGATTATTAGCGATAGCCGTAGTCTTACTGGTTATCGGTGGTTGTTTCCAATTCCAGCAATTAAAAAATCGTCAAAATTTACCGTTATGGCAAGAAAAGATGCTGAAAAAAGAACAGTTACGTTTGGAACTTGAGCAACAGCAAACAGCGATTGCTGACCGTAACCAAACAATTTCAAGAGAAATGCAGCAGCTACAATCAGGTTTCGGCAACGAAACGGATACGAGTAAATGGCTGAAAATGGTCGAAGAATACGATCAAGAAGTCGAAGATTATCAATACTTACTTGAAACTTTGGGTGCTTTAGAACCAAAATTACGCCAGTTAAAGGAACAAATTCGTCTTTTTGAAACACAGTTTGCCATCTTTGAAGAATGGCTTCCACTACAAGGAAAAAACTTAAATGATAAATTAGAAATTTTAGAAACGTTCCATTTAAAAATGCAAGAAGTTAAAATGAAACGCATGCAACAACCAAGCACCCTTTTAGCCCAACAATTAAGTCAGTTGAAAAAACAGCGTGAAGCGTTGTTTGAACAATACAAGCATTTACTCTGGGAGTTTGGCCTAACTCATCCAAATGAGATTCCTTTATGGAATAAACAGTGGGAAGAAAAAGCTCGTGCACAGGCGCGAAAAGCGGAATTAGCGCAATTATTAACACCGCTATTTCCTGAAAAAACAACGAAAGATGCTTTAGTTAAGCAACTAGCAGAAGTCACTCAAGCACAAAAGGCTTTGCAACAAGATTTTCAAATGGATTTAGAAGAACGGAAACGTCTAGAAGTCCAAATTGAACAGTTGCAAAAAGATGGTACGCTGGATCAATTGTATCAAGAAGAAACCCAATTGCGTGCGGAAATCGAAGAGTCGATGATTGAGTGGAGTAAGAATCGTTTACTCGGTCAATTTTTAACGGATTTAGCGACCGAGTTATCCGAGCAGCAATTGCCACAACTCTTACAACAAGCGTCGCATTATTTTGCCATTTTAACGAAACAACGTTATGAACAAGTCGTTTTAGAAAACGGGGCATTGTTTGTTGTGAGTGAAGGGCAGATGCAATCGATTTATCAACTATCAACGGGGACGAAAGATCAATTAATAATGGGGATTCGTTTTGCGTACTTAAATTTACAGCGACATCATATTTTATCGCCGGTTATTATCGATGATGGGTGGCTACACTATGATACTACTCGCAAAGAGCAACTTGCCCAGTTATTAGCCGAATTTGGCAAAGATTATCAAATCATTTGTTTGTCTTCTGACCAAGAAATGGTAAGCTATTATCAAGACTTCAACCAAGAAGTAAAAATGCTAACATAAAGGATGTGAAGCACGTTTTTGTTTAACAAGAACGTTATTATGAAAAAATTACGGGAATTAGTCGTTGATGAAGAATTTAAAATGTATACCTTGATTAAGAGTGCCGATATCCGAATGGCTAAAAATGGTAAAACCTTTATTGCGTTTACTTTTCAAGATACGTCAGGAACGATTGATGGTAAATTTTGGGACGCTTCTGCAGAAGAAGTCGAACGCTTTACCGCAGGGCGTGTCGTCGCGTTATCAGGAAAAAGGGAAGTGTATCAAGGTAATCCGCAAGTTAAAATTACCCAATTACGTTTAGCTAAACCAGAAGAACCATCCGATCCAACGCTATATATGGAACGTGCACCATTAAAAAAAGAAGAGATGGAAACAGAAATCAATCAAACCCTTTTTGAAATTACCAATCCTCACTGGAATCGCATTGTGCGCTTTTTATTGACGAAATATCAAAAAGAATTCTTTGATTATCCTGCAGCAAAACGCAATCACCATGCCTATGCGAGTGGTTTAGCCTACCATACAACAAGTATGTTACGTCTTGGTAAATCGATTGTTAAAGAATATCCAGAGCTAAATGCGGCGTTACTGTATACGGGTATTATTTTGCACGATTTAGGGAAAGTAATTGAACTAAGCGGTGCGATGTCAACAGAGTACACTTTAGCTGGCAATCTAGTTGGACATTTAGTCTTAGTTGATGAGGAAATTACAAAAGCGTGTCTGGCTCTAAAAATTGACGATCAAAATGAAGATGTGATTGTTTTACGCCACATGGTGTTAGCACACCATGGCTTACTCGAATACGGTTCGCCAGTTCGTCCGCGTATTATGGAAGCAGAAATCTTACATCAAATTGATAATTTGGATGCGTCAATGCAAATGCTATTAACATCGATTCGTCAAACCGAACCTGGAGAATATACCGATCGCATTTTTGGCATGGACAATCGAAGTTTTTATGTACCGAAGGATATTTAAATACAGGATGTTATTATTTTCTATGACTTTGAAGAATGAGTTTAAGCAAGTTCCTATTACTAATTTGTTGATGAAATTCCAATGATTTGATTATCCTGCTGTTGCTTTGCAAAAAACTTAAAAACTTCCTAAACACTCTCTGACTTTTTGGTCAGGGAGTGTTTTATACTTCAGGAGTAATAAAGGACTCTGTTTCAAATAATCTGGATGACTAATATTTTGTTAAAGTGAACTATTATCTAGGCAGCGAAAAACATTTCTAAATAGCTTTTTTTCTTCATTGTTTTAGAGGATAAGACCATAAAATCATAGAATTCTGAAATATTTGAGTAATTCGATTGAGGAAAATCATTGTCCGATTAAATGATAGAACAAGTTTTATAAAAGACCTTATATTGACTCAATCATTATAACGGGCGTAGATATCCTTAGAGGAATATTTAAAAAAGACCGAAAAAAGGGTCTTTTCGGCTTTTGAGTGCCACTTGAAAGCAATTAAATATGAGGATTTTAGATTAATAAGAATAAAATTTATAAAAAACTGTTTATTTAAGGTTGCAACAGAATCTGTTGACGTATGTTTTTTTTAGAGCGTTTTTGTTTGCTAAAGTTTATTATTTTTCGAGTAAGGGTTTACAGGGGGCGGGATTGATGTTACTATGTACCCAATAAGTTAAATATCAGTGGATTGTTACTATTCAATTAGGCAAAAACCACAAATGACTATTTTTAATGGTCGTTTGTGGTTTTTTTTGTTTTTTAGAAAGGGGGAAATTGTTTAGTCATGTTAAAAACAGAGAGGCATCAAAAAATATTGAATCTTTGTGAAACTCACGGAATCGTATCAGTAAAGCTAATTCAAGATAATTTAGCAGTTTCTGATATGACAATTCGGAGAGATTTAAAAGAACTTGCAGATAATGAGCAGTTACATCGAGTTCATGGTGGTGCACAAAGTCTAAATTATGAGTATCAAGCAGCTGAAATGTCGCAACTAAGGCAAGAACTTTCTCATACTGAAAAGAAACAAATTAGTACAAATGAAAAAAATTATATTGCTAAAAAAGCGGCTTCAATAATTCAACAAACAGATGAGAGTATTTTTCTAGGACCAGGAACAACGATTGAACTTATGACGGAGTTTATTAACATTTCAAGATTGCGAGTCATAACAAATAGTTTGCCAGTATTTAATTTATTAAAAGAAAAAGATAACTTTGAGCTTCATCTAATAGGAGGAGAATATCGAAATAAAACCGGTGCTTTTGTTGGGGCAATGGCAATTGAGATGCTTAATAAAATTAATATTAATAAAGCCTTTATCGGTGTCAATGCTCTACAAGATGACCAAGTTTTCACTTTTAATATTGAAGAGGGTAACTTACAGCAATTGGTCCTAGAAAAAGCAACTGAAAAATATTTGTTAGCAGATTCTCAAAAATTTGATGAAATAGATTTTTACAGTTTTTATAAGTTAAGTGATGTAGATGCTCTTTTTACAGATTCAAGTTTAGACCTAGAAGTAAAAAAAGATTATGAGCAATATACCAAGATAATAAATTAAGTGAGGGAAATAAAATGAAAGTAATAATCGGTTCAGATCAAGAAGGGTTTGTTCTAAAAGAGTTAATTAAGAATAAGTTATTTATAGAAGGTTATGACGTTATTGATAAAACACCAGTAGCAGCAGTAGATTTTGTTGATTCAACATTGGCTATTGGGACGGAAGTATTAGCAACAAATGATAGTTTAGGAATTGCTGTTGATGGATATGGTGCAGGAAGTTTTATGACTGCTACTAAGATAAAAGGTATGGTTGCAGCAGAAGTTTCTGACGAACGATCAGCGTACATGACTTGTGAGCATAACAATGCTCGCATGATTACATTAGGTGCAAAAATTACTGGAAGCGAATTAGCTTTTAATATTGTAAAGGAATTTTTAAATGCTAGCTATGAAGGCGGTAGACACCAAATTCGTGTTGATATGTTAAATAAAATGGCTTAGGTAAATGGAAAGGATAATAATAAATGAAAATAGCATTAGGTTGTGACCATATTGTTACGGATACAAAAATTGCAGTTTCTGATTTTTTGAAATCAAAAGGATATGAAGTTTTAGATGTTGGTACATATGATTTTACAAGAACTCACTATCCAATATTTGGAAAAAAAGTCGGAGAAGCTGTTATAAACGGCGAAGCTGATTTAGGTGTTTGTCTTTGTGGAACAGGAGTTGGTATTAACAATGCAGTGAATAAAGTACCAGGTATTCGAAGTGCTTTAGTTCGTGATATGACCACTGCAGTTTATGCAAAGGAAGAATTAAATGCTAATGTAATTGGCTTTGGAGCCAAAATTACAGGAGAATTCTTAATTTGTGATATTATTGAAGCTTTTATTAAAACTGAATATAAAGAAACAAAAGTAAATAAAAAATTAATTAGTAAAATTGATGCAGTAGAAAAGGCTGATACAAATCAATTTTCAGAGAATTTCTTTGATGAATTCATTGAAAAGTGGAGTCAAGGTTATTATAACGATTAAACAAGTTCCATTCTAGAAGGGAGAGAAAGTGGCATTGACGGGTAAAATAAATTATATAAAACAATTAGTAAATGAAGATTCAATTATTGGTGCATTGGCGATTGACCAAAGAGGTGCATTAAAGAAAATGATTACAAAATTCAAAACAAGCGATAATTTAGAGAATGATATTGTCGAATTTAAAAAAATTGTATCTTCTGAGTTAACACAATATGCGTCATCGATTCTATTAGATCCAGAGTATGGAAGTGTAGCAGCAGAAGTTCGCTCGGAGAATGCGGGATTGTTGATCGCCTACGAAAAAACAGGTTATGATGCAACGATGCCAGGGAGATTACCGGATTGTTTACCTGATTGGTCAGTTAAAAGACTGAAAGAAGCCGGTGCAGATGCTTGTAAGTTCTTACTATATTATGACGTAGATGAATCTGATGACATTAATAATCAAAAAAAAGTATATATGGAAAGAATTGGTTCAGAGTGTGTGGCAGAAGATATTCCATTTTTTTTAGAAGTCATTTCTTATGATGCTGATATTGAAGATTCTAATGGTAAAGAATATGCAGCTAAAAAACCTTATAAAGTAAATGAAATGATGAAAGAATTTTCAAAAGAACGTTATAACGTAGATGTTTTGAAAGTCGAAGTTCCTGTTAATATGAATTATGTTGAAGGATACGCCAAGGATGAAGTTGTTTACTCGCAAGAAGAAGCAAAACAATTATTTAAAGAGCAAGCTGAATCAACTAGCTTACCATTTATTTTCTTAAGTGCAGGCGTTTCTGCAGAATTATTTCAAGAAACATTAGTTTTTGCCAAAGATTCAGGTTCAACTTTTAATGGCGTACTTTGTGGAAGAGCAACTTGGGCCAACGGAGTCGAAGTTTTCGTATTAGAGGGTGAGACTGCTGCTCGCGAATGGATGAGAACTCAAGGTAGAAAAAATATTGAAGAGCTAAATGAAGTATTAAAAAGAACTGCGACACCAATTGTTATTGAAAAGTAATAATCTAGTTGTTTGATTTTTAGAGGAGGGATTCATTTGTATCGAATTGTGCAAGTACTTAATAACAATATTGCTATTGTTAAAAAAGGCGATAAACAAGAGATAGCAATGGGCAAGGGACTTGTATTCCAAAAGAAAAAAGGCGATTTGATTTCTGAAGCAGCTATTAGCAATTTATTTGTTTTAAAAAATGAAGAATCTAAAGAAAATATCTCTATTTTACTAAAAGATATTCCGTTAGATTACATAACAACTGCTTATGAAATTATTGAAAATGCTATAAATAAATACGACTATTCTGTTCAAGAATATATTTATGTAACCTTAACTGACCATCTTTATTGGAATTCAAAAAAGTTACGAAAAGGCGAATACATAGAGAGTTTTTTACCAGATATTAATGAGCAATACCCAGTAGAGTATGAGATTGCTAAAGATGCATTAGAGATAATTGAATTAAAATTAGGAATTGTTTTTCCAAAATCAGAATTGAAAAATTTAAGTATTCATTTTATTAATGCTCAAACTAAATCAGATAGTCATTCTGAAATGTCAGAAAAAAAAGTAAATGAACAAAATATTATGCAACAAATTGAAATGATTTTAAAGGGTAAAAATATTCTTCGATCGACTGATAATCAAAATTTCTATGATCGATTAATGATTCACTTACGATACATGCTGGACAGAGATGGACAACAAACAGATGATTCTTTTGCTGAAAAGATGGAAGAAAGTTTAAAAAAAGAGTATCCAAAGGCTTACGAAACAGCTGAAGAAATTTATCAAGAAATTAGTGAAAAAACTGGTTTAGATTTAAAGCCAAGTGAGAAAGTTTATTTTACCATTCATTTACAACGAATTTTATAGAGAAAGGAATTTAACAATGAAAAAATTACCAAAAGATTTTATTATGGGTGGGGCTACGGCTGCTTACCAATGTGAAGGTTCTACAACATTAGATGGCAAAGGTCCAGTTGCTTGGGATACTTTTTTAGTTGAAAAAGGTCGTTATACAGCAGATCCTGCAAGTGATTTTTATAACCAATACCCTGTAGATATAGAATTATGTAAAAAATTTAAAATAGATAGCATTCGCATGTCAATTGCCTGGAGCCGTATTTTTCCAGATGGATATGGAAAAATAAATCAAAAGGGAGTGGATTTTTATCATAACTTTTTTGCAGAATGTGAGAAGAATAATATCATCCCTTTTGTCACTCTTCACCATTTTGATACACCAAAAATATTATTTGATAATGGTGACTTTTTAAATCGAGAAAACGTAGATCATTTTGTGGATTATGCAGAATACTGTTTTAAAGAATTTAGTGAAGTACGTTATTGGAGCACGTTTAACGAAATATATCCAGTTGCGTCTAACCAATATTTACTTGGCTCATTTCCCCCAGAAGTTCAGTTTGATATAAAAAAGACTGTCACTTGTTTACACAATATGATGTATGCTCACGCAAGAGCAGTTAATATTTTTAAAGATGGTCAGTATAAAGGTGAAATCGGAGTAGTACATTCATTAGAAATGAAATATCCAGCAACAGAAAAACAAGAAGATATTCATGCAGCTGAATTAGATGATGCTTTATCTATCAAGTTTTTACTAGATGCAACTTATTTAGGATATTATAGCGAACATACTTGGAATTGTGTGTTAAAAATTTTAGCAGCAAATAATCAGGAAGTTCAAATAGATGAAAACGATTTCTTTGAAATGAAAAAAGCTGCCAACCGAAATGATTTCTTAGGTATTAACAATTATGGTTCTCACTGGGTTAAAGAGTATAAAGGAGAAAGTACTTTAAACTACAATACGACAGGTGAAAAAGGAACCCAAGTTTACCGGATTAAAGGAATTGGTGAAAGAATCGTTAGAGATGATTTACCAAAAACTGACTGGGATTGGATTATTTATCCAAAAGGTTTATACGATTTATTAGTTCGCATTAAAGAAGAATATCCAAACTACAATAAAGTTTATATTACTGAAAATGGTTTAGGTTATAAAGATGAATTTGAAGACGGCATTATTATGGACGAGCCTCGTATTGATTATTTACGTCAACATTTTAATGCTTTATCGGATGCAATCAGTGATGGTGTCAATGTAAAAGGATACTTTATCTGGTCATTAATGGACGTTTTCTCTTGGGTTAATGGTTATACCAAACGATATGGTTTATTCTATGTCGATTTTAAAACCCAAAAACGTTATCCAAAAGAATCAGCTTACTGGTACAAGCAAGTTAGTGAAACAAAAACAATTATTTAAAAAAATAAATCGATTGATTTAGGAGGAAATAAAATGAACAAAGAAGATTTACAAATGCTCGGTTTTGAAATTGTTGCCTACTCTGGGGATGCTCGTAGTACATTGATGAGTTTATTAAGTGAAATGCGCCAAGGGAATTTTAAGAATGTTGAAACAGCATTAAAATCTGCTGACGAAAATTTAAAATTAGCTCATAACGCACAGACAAAAATTTTAGCTGAGGAAGCTTCTGGAGCTAATTTAGAGATTGGTTTCATCTTTATTCACGGACAAGATCATTTAATGACAACAATATTATTAAGAGATCTTGTACAAGATTTTATCGAATTATACAAAAGTAAATATAACAAATAAAAAGGAGTTGTTTGAAGATGAACGTAATTATCAAACAAATTGAAAAGGCAAAACCGTTCTTTGAAAAAATTTCTCGTAATATCTACTTAGGAGCCATCAGAGATGGTTTCCTAACGGCAATGCCAGCTATTCTATTTTCAAGTATTTTTATCATGGTTGCCGCTGTACCTGAAGTTTTAGGTTTCACTTTATCCCCCGCATTTTCTACATGGTTATGGAAGGTTTATGGTTATTCTATGGGGATTGTTGGGTTGCTGATATCAGCTACAACAGCTAGAAGTTTAACAAGTTCACTAAATAGAAGAATGCCAGAAGGCAAGACAATTAATGAAGTATCAGTTATGTTAGCATCAATTGCAAGCTTTATGATGTTAAGTGTGGAACAAATTGATGGTGGTATTTCAACTGAATTTATGGGAACTAAAGGTTTAATTGCCTCGTTCATAGCTGCTTTTATTACTGCTAATGTTTATAAATTCTGTGTTCAGCGTGATTTAACAATTAAAATGCCTAAGGAAGTACCAGGAACAATATCACAAATGTTTAGAGATATTATCCCATTTTCATTAGCAGTATTTGTAGGCGTATTATTAGATTTAATCTTTAGAAATATTTTTGGTGGGTCATTTGCTCATACAGTCATCACAGCACTACAACCATTATTTTCAGCAGCAGATGGTTATTTAGGAATTGCAATCATCTGGGGGGCGATGGCATTATTCTGGTTTGTTGGTGTACATGGTCCGTCAATTGTAGAACCAGCGATTGCAGCTATTATTTATACTAATGTAGAAGCTAATTTACAATTGTATCAAGCAGGGGAACAAGCTTCTAATGTATTAACAGTTGGTTTAGGTAACTTTGTTGGGACAATGGGTGGAACTGGTGCTACCTTAGTTGTACCATTCCTATTCATGTTATTTGCAAAATCAAAACAATTAAAAGCAGTCGGAAAAACATCCTTTATACCCGTTATGTTTGCTGTAAACGAACCATTGTTATTTGCCACTCCAATTATTTTAAATCCATATTTCTTCATTCCATTTTTAGCGGCACCAATTGCAAATGTTTGGATTTTTAAATTCTTCGTTGATATTTTAAAAATGAACAGTTTTATCTATGTCTTACCATGGGCAACACCAGCACCAATCGGCTTAATCTTAGGAACAGGTATTAGCCTACTCGTTGTTCTTCTAACAGTGTTATTAGTTGTGGTAGATGCAATTATTTACTTACCATTTATCAAAGCTTATGATGCACAATTACTTGAAGAAGAAGCTTTAAATGCTGAATTAGAGGTAGTTATCGAAGAATTAAATATTGAAGACGCTGTTGTAAGAGAAGAAAACATTGATAAAATTGGTGAAGGCAAACGAGTTCTTGTATTATGTGCCGGAGCTGGAACAAGCGCGATGCTAGCAAATGCTCTAGTAGAAGGAGCTCAACATACGGGTATTAATATTACAGCACAAGCGGGAGCCTATGGTTCTCACTATGATATTATGAAAAACTTCGATTTAGTTGTTTTAGCACCCCAAGTTAACTCATATTTATCTGATATTCAAGAAGATGCAGATAAATTAGGCGTAAAAGTAGTCGCTACAACTGGTGCAGAATACATCAAATTAACAAGAAATCCAAAAGAAGCAGTTGAGTTTATTTTAAAATCAGTTTAAATTACCTAGCATTACTTAGGAGTTAGTTTAATTTTTCGGATTAACTAGGGTTGTGTGATTTTTGATGTGGACGAGTTTTACAGTGAAAATGATGGTTACGACACCACATTTTGAAAAGAAGATTCATATATCTCGTATTAACAAAATAATAGTTACCCATATCAATTGACATCGATCTTAGAAAAACCGATTGGAAACGAGTATTTCCAATCGGTTTATTTTAAACTTATTTTGAAGTTGAATCAGTTGTTTCATCTGTTTTTTCTTCAGAAGAATCTTTTTCAGAGTCTTTTGACGCTTCTTCAGATGAATCACTGCTTGCTTTTGGTGGGTTCGCAGCGTCAATAAATGGTGTTAGAAGAGTTGCGAACGCTTCGTCTTTGACTTTTACGTTGGCTTTAATTAATTCTTCACCAATGGCTTTGTTGATAAATGCTTGGTCCGCTAATTTAGCAGTAGTTGCCGCTTCCTTAACTTCTTTTTCAAACTTGCTCATATCGTTGCCTTTTTCTTGTGTTTTCACCATTTTAACAACGTAATAAGTTGTACCGTATTGCGAAGCAACAGGAATCGCTTCTGAGATTTCACCGTCTTTTAATTCAAAAGCAGCTGCTTTAACTTCAGCAGGTACGACACTTGTATCCGTTGAAGAACTGAATGTTACTTTACCGTTATCGTCTTTCGATGAGTGTAAAGAATTTTCTTTAGCTAATTTACCAAAGTCTGCGTCTTTTTCATTGGCTTTTTTAATCATATCCGCTGCATCTTCTTCTGATAAAACAGAGATGATTTGTGCTTCAACTTCTGGATGGAAAGCTTCCCAAGCCGCTTTTAAATCAGCGTCAGTTAATTCAACGTGTGCACGCAAACCTTTATCGTAAGCAAGACGATCGCGAATTAATTTATCCGCTTCTTTACGAGTAAGACCACTTTGTTTTAAAGCGGCGTCTAAATCATCACCAAATAATTCTTTTAATTCTTTTTCTACGTCTTTATCAGTAATTTCATCACCGTAATGTTTAACAAAAACATCAGATAAGATTAAATCAAAAACGATTTGTTGACTGCTTTGTTGTGTACGTGCGTTTTCATAAAAATCAAGTGCGGTAATTGTGCCGCCTTTCATTGTTGCGATTTCTGTATTTTTAGGCTCATTCGAACATGCCGCTAAAGCTAAAATACTCATTGATGTTGCTAGGGCTAAAATAATTTTTTTCTTAGTCATGGATATTTGCACTCCCGTTATCTTAAATTCTTTAGTTAATGAACAATTTCTACTATACCATACTCTTTTTTATAAAAGAACGCCTTCAAAAAATCTTTTGCGAAAACTTCAAAGAAAATTCTTATTCTTCATCCTTTTTTAGATTGGATTCCGGAAAATGGGCCTGAAGTCGCTCTAATTGTTCATTAATACGAGCAATTCGCGGTTCTGCTTGAAATTCAAAGGCACGGATTGATTTTTCCATTGACTTTTGAAACGTCGGTAACATTGTTTCAGCGAGTGCTTGTAATTCTTCTGTTTTTTCAGTGACCGTTTGATAGTCTGCTTTGACAACCTTAATATCATCCGCCATTAATTGTAAAGGCTCGGCTAATTCTTCGCGTGTTTTTTCTCCTTTTTGAGGGGCAAAAAGTAAACCGCTGAAACCACCAACGAAACCACCAAATAGAAGGCCTTTAAAAAATCCCTTTGCCATCTACTTCACCTGCTTTGCAATTTTTTCTGCAATTTCGGTCATTTCATTTTCTGTTTGTTGGCCCATATGATTGCCAAAATGCATCGAAAAATCATCCTCTTTTGTATAACGAGGAATTAAATGAACGTGTGAGTGAAAGACGGTTTGATAAGCTAGCTCCTTATTATTGTTAATAATATTTAAACCTTCCATTTCAGGAAAAGCCGCTTCCAACGCACGTGCAATTTTGGGTAGGCGTGAGAAAAGCTTTTCAGCTAACACATCATCATAACTAAAAATATCAGTGACATGTGTTTTAGGGATTAATAAAGTATGACCAGGTGTTGCTTGCGAGATATCAAGGAAGGCATAAACCTCTTCATCCTCATAAACTTTATAGCTTGGAATCTCATTGTTAATAATTTTACAGAAAATACAGTTTTCCATTTAAAAACCTCCTCAAGAAATTTCAATTACTTGTTCTTATTGTATAGGATAAGTGCCTGGAATTGCAAAAAAATATTCAAAATTAAAGGCTTGTTTTAGGTTTTTAGTTGCATAAAAAGGCGTTCCTAAGTACAATGATTTGAGAAGTAAGAGAGAGGAAGTTTTGAATGTCTAGTTTTATGTTAGGAAGTACGGCACTTTTAGAAACGTTGACGATTCGAGTAAAAAATCGGAACAACATGATTCAGTTTTACCAAGGCATTTTAGGATTCAAATTAAAGCAAGAAGAAAACGCATTAGCTATTATGGGAACAACGGATAATCAAGATGAACAAATTTGGTTAGAAGAGAGCCCTCGTGCACGTGAACACTTCGGCGAAACAAAAAAATTAGTTAACTATACAATAGAATTAAGTAACGTTAATGAATTAGCAAGTGTTTACCAACGCCTATTAAAGGCAGAGCACGCTGTTTCAGCAGTCGAAGTGACGCCAGAAAATATTACGATTCGCCTTGTTGATCCAGAACAAAACCAGTTAATTTTAACGACAAAACAAGGTGAGATAGCAATTGAATCGGCCGATGATTTTGGGCAACACGGTCAGATTGAAACATTATTAAGTGGCGACACACGTGTGAAAGGTTTAACTTTAAATGTTCCGAGCGAAAAAGCAGCATTGGCTTTCTTTACGAAAGTATTAGGTTTTACATCAGGTAGTTTAAAGACCACTCATGAGAAATATTTATCAGTTGCTCTTGAAGAGTCAGCGGAAGAAAACGTAATCACTCCCACACATGAAATTTTAGGAATTGATTTCTTGAAATTTACCATTTCAGAAGCCGATTTATTAGCGCTAGAAGCGCATTTAGTTGAACTGAAACAAGATTTCTTTATTGATAAAAAGAAAAGTATTATAACCATTTATGATCCAATTGGAGTCGAATGGTGGTTCATGAAAGAAAAAACAAAATAAGAACAGCATAAAAAAGGTTGTGACCAACAAAAAGTCACAACCTTTTTCTAATAAGAGGCTATAAAATGAGTGCTCAGCGACGAGAGATAAGTAGGCATTAGAAAAAATCGCCCTTTGATTTATTCCAGTGACAATTATCTCCGAAGTCGTTACTCCTTTTATGCCGTTTCAAATAAGAGGCTATGACTGAGGCGTTTAATAACGAGTAATAAGCAAAGGATTTTTCAAAAGTGTATTTTACTTTTGAAACAATTCTGGCTTATTACCGAGTTATTGCATCAGAAATGCCATTTCAAATAAGAGGCTATAAAAAAGTGCTCAGCTAAAAGCTGTAGTCACGAAGCTATACGGGAGAAAGGATTTTAATATGCATCCAGTTACACAAAAATGTATTGAGCAAAAAAGACAAGCGGGTGTTTTTTCGGGAGTGGCTTACCATTTTTTGGATGGTGATGAAGAAGAACAGCAGATTTTCGGTTACGCAGCTACCGAACCGCAGCTAGAAAAATTAACGAAAGAACATGTTTTTGATGTCGCTTCTTTAACGAAAGTTATTTGTACGACAAGTCTGATTTTACGTTTAATCGAACAAGAAAAACTGGCAGTCGATGCTCCTTTGAAAACATACTTGCCTTCATTCAAAGATGAACGAATTACGCTGCGACATTTATTAACTCATACGTCTGATATTGTGACTTGGATTCCTAATCGTGATCAATTGGATCAAAAAGCTTTGCGTGAAGCATATTTAAATTTAGAAGCGGGGCCGAAACTAGGAGAAAAAGTGCAATATACGGATGCAGGAACGATTTTATTAGGTTTTTTAATTGAACAGATTTACACTGAAGATCTAACGACGATTTTTAAAAGAGAGGTCTTGCAACCATTAGGCATGAATCAGAGTGGTTTTCCTCCTTTCCTATCGACGATCAATATTGTTCCGACTGAAAAATTGGCAGATGGTACTATTTTAAAAGGGCTGACACATGATCCAAAAGCGCGTGTTTTAGGTCCACATGCAGGGAATGCCGGATTATTTACAACAATTGACGATATTGCAACGTTTGTGCGGATGTATTTAAAGAATGATGGGCAGTATTTTAATCCATCAACGATTGAAATGCTACAAGACGATCAAACACTAAATAAAACCGGTCAACGTTCGTTCGGTTGGGATTTAAAAGGGAAATGGCTTTTTCATACAGGATATACGGGGACGTTTATTTTAATGAATATCGCTACAAAACAAGCGATGATTTTTTTGTCAAATCGTGTTCATCCAAATGATTTTCGAGAAAAATACATCATCGAACGTGACGAAGTTATTGCTACATATTTAACTGAAATAGAATCTAAAAACGTGTTATAATGACTAAGTAATTATTTTTATGAAGAGGAGATTAGTTATGCAACCATTATTTATGAAACCGGTTTTTCAAGAAAAAATATGGGGTGGAAGTCGTTTACGGACGGTTTTTGGCTTTGATATTCCTAATGATAAAATTGGTGAGGATTGGGCAATTAGTGCGCATCCAAATGGTGTAAGTGTAATTGAAAACGGTCCCTACCAAGGACGAACGTTGGACCAATTATGGAAAGAGCACCAAGAACTATTCGGTCACTCAACGGAAGATGTTTTCCCATTATTAATAAAAATTTTAGATGCAGAAGATGATTTATCGGTTCAAGTTCATCCAGATGATGTTTATGGTTTGAAAAATGAAGGCGAATTAGGTAAGACAGAATGTTGGTACATTATTGATGCCGAACCAGGAGCAGAGATTATTTATGGGCATCATGCACAAACACGTGAAGAACTAGCAGCAATGATTCATGAAGGTCGTTGGGATGATTTATTAACCCGAGTTCCTGTTAAAAAAGGTGATTTTTTCTATGTCCCAAGTGGCACGATTCATGCGATTGGTAAAGGAATTATGATTTTAGAAACGCAACAAAGTTCTGATACAACATACCGTGTCTATGACTACGATCGTAAAGATGATAGTGGTCAACCACGTGAATTACACATCCAACAATCGGTTGACGTGACGACTGTTCCGGCTAAGACACCTGACTTGAATATTCAAGAAGTACGTAAAGGTGATTCTGCGATTGTTACTTATTTAAAAACAGATTTCTTTAATGTTTATGAATGGCAAGTGAAAGGTAGCCTAAGGTTCAAAAAAGCGGCTCCTTACACGCTAGCAACGGTTATTACCGGTTTCGGTAAATTAGTCGTAAATGGTGAAACATACGAATTAAACATGGGTACAAGCTTTATTTTACCTAATCAAATTGAAAGCTGGGAAATTCAAGGCGATGTCACAATCATTGCTTCTGAACCTGGACAAAAATAAAAAAGAGAGACGAAGAAATCAATCAAGATTTTTTCGTCTCTCTTTTTTATTTATAAGAAATATTAAACGAGAACGAGGTCTATTTTTTTGAAAAGATATCTTTCACTTTGTCAATCACGCCGTCTGCATTACTAGAAACCATCTGAATTAATTTGTCATAATATTCACCTAGTTCATTTTTGTGCTCTTCAATGAATTTTTTTGCTTCAGTTAGATTTTGTTCGGAAATTAAATCTTTGGCTTTTTTTTACAATTTCATCGATATTCATCATGCCACTTCCATTTCTATTTGATTATCTAATAGCAAGGCTATTGATAGCTTGAGTATAACAGAGCGGCTTTTAAAATAATAATAAAAACCATTCTGTTTTTTTATAGAATAACGGTAATAAATAGGCCGGAGTTTGATTTTGATTATTTTAATTAGAATAAAAAAACAAAGGATGCGTAAAAATCACAACTCCTTTGTTTTTCGTAAATCGATTCTATTCGTAATTTTTATTTAAAACTGTTTCACGTTGAATCAATTCGTGAGGGACAACAACTCGTAAGCTGCTTTGCATTTCTTGGTTCGTTAATTGCGCCATTAATTGCTGAGTAGCAATCGAACCAAGTGAAGCAACGTCAATATCGATGCTGGTTAAATAAGGGTGGGTAAGTGTTGTAAAAATCGAGTTGTTAAAACTAATGACAGACAAATCATCTGGGACTTTATAACCTAAAAGGTGAACCAATTGAATAATTCGCACCGCAAATAAATCATCAATCACGACAAGTGCCGTTGCCTGAGTGTCTTTTAAGACTTCAAGAAATTCAGGATAGTCTTGTGCTTCTTCAAAAGAAACAACTGAAAATAATGGTAGATTGGCCATCATTAAGGCTTTTTGGTAACCAAAATAACGTTCGAAATACAAGTTTTCGTGTGTCGTATTTGTAATAAATAAAATCCGTTCATGTCCTTTTTCGATTAAATGGTCGGTTGCTTGTTTACCAAGAAGTTGGTTGTCATTATCAACATAGATAATTCGTTCCTCTTGCATGTAGGGCTGTCCAATTAAAGTGAATGGAATTTTTTCATTGAGCAAGTACGTAATAATCGGATCAAATTTATCCGAATAGGTCAAAATAAAACCATCAACTTGTTTTTGGCGATGCATGCGTTCAACATTGGCTAATAACGTCTCAAAATCCCGTGCCGATGCAACGGCTACTGACATATTGAATTTTCGAGCTTCTTCGTTGATTGTTTCAATCGTTTCTAAATAAAAAGGATTTCCTAAACGTTCTTTTGTATTTAAAGGTGGTAAAACAACACCGATTGCACTCGCGGTTTTCTTACCTAAATTGCGGGCGGCTAAATTTGGGATATAACCGAGTTCATCCATAACTTTGCGAACTTTTCGTTTCGTCTCTTCTGAGATACTTGGGTGATTGTTAATGACTCTCGAAACGGTAGAAGTTGCAACCCCTGCCTTTTTTGCGACATCCTTTACAGTGATGCTCATGTATCTTCACTCCTTTACCCTTAACGAAAATTATCGTATCATAAGACATTAAACAATACTAGTAAACTATTGAAAAACCTTCATTTACCATGATAAATGAAGGTTTTTTTGTTACTTTAGGTCGATAGTGGCAGTATCGCTTAAAGTGATTTTTTCTTGATAAACGTTTAGTTCCAATGTTTCACCTTTTAATAAAGTAAAGGTCACAGTTTCAGCATTCACTTTAACAAACAAGAGGCGGCCACGATAATTGATATGGAAAGCGTAGGCATTCCATGCTTTTGGTAAGAATGGAGCAAAACTTAACGTTTGGTTCGCTGTTTTCATTTGGGCAAAGCCTTGAACAATACCTAACCAACTACCGGTCATTGAGGTAATATGTAATCCGTCTTCTGTATCATTATTGTAGTTATCTAAGTCTAAGCGTGCGGTACGTTCATACATCTCTAACGCTTTATCTTCCATTCCAAGTTCAGCTGCTAAAATCGCATGGATACTTGGTGAAAGCGAAGACTCATGAACCGTCATTGGCTCATAAAACTCATAGTTCGCTCGTTTTTCTTCGAAGCTGAATTGTTCATTAAAGAAATAAATTCCTTGTAGCACGTCTGCTTGTTTGATAAAGCAAGAACGTAAGATATGATCCCATGACCAATTTTGGTTAATTGGTAAGTGAATCGGATCAAGTTCAGCAACGGGCATTAATTCTTTGTCTAAGAAAGTATCGTGTTGTACGAAAATCCCTAATTCTTCGTCAACAGGGAAGTACATGTTGTCGATAATATCTTGCCAATGAGCTTGTTCTTCAGCCGAAATTTGAATAGTTGCTTCTTTTTCAAACTTCAAGTAATTTTCAAGCGTGTAGCGTAAAACCCAAACCGCAATGATATTTGTGTACCAGTTATTATTGACGTTGTTTTCGTATTCGTTTGGACCAGTAACACCATGAATCATGTATTTTTGTTGGCGTTTTGAGAAATGAACGCGGTCAGCCCAGAAACGAGCAATTTCTGCTAAAACTTCTAAACCTTCTTTTTGTAAATAACTTTCATCACCAGTGTAATTCGTATAATTATAAATCGCATAAGCAATCGCACCATTACGGTGAATTTCTTCAAAGGTAATTTCCCACTCGTTATGACACTCAATCCCAGTAAAAGTCACCATTGGATAAAGCGCACCTTTTAATCCTTGTTGACGGGCATTATGTTGTGCTTGGGGAAGTTGGTTATGACGATATTTTAATAAGTTTTTCGTTACATCTGGTTCAGCTAAAGCTAAATAAAGTGGTACGGCATAAGCTTCGGTATCCCAATACGTTGCACCACCATATTTTTCACCAGTAAAGCCTTTTGGACCGATATTTAAGCGCTCATCGTCGCCGTAATAAGTTGCAAACAACTGGAATAAATTAAAACGAATCCCTTGTTGCGCAGCGTCGTCACCTTCGATTAAAACATCAGCAAGTTCCCAACGTTTTTTCCAAGCTAATACATGTTCTTCTTTTAAAGAAAGGTAATCTTGATCAAAGTCAGTGAATAACTGCTCGATTTGGGCAACTTGTTTTTCTTCCGGAACATCACGACTCGTTAAAACAATGACTTGTTTTTCTAATGTGATACTTTCATTGGTTGTTAAATGGAAATTAAATGTTTGTTCGACAGTTAAAGGTTCGTGACGGGCACTGTCTGACACGTGATTGTGCTTCATTCCTGTTGTTACCACAAATTGTTCGATATCAAAATTATTTGGCACAGTTTGCGTTGTTAAATGACTAAATTCGTTGGTGGCACTTTGATTTCTTGCTTGCCAGAACATTTCGTCGTAGTTACTATCTTCGTTATGAATATTGTTATCTAATTTTGAAACAAGACGAATGTTGGCTTCACCAGCTAAAACAGTCGCAGTCACTTGAATCATCGCCAATTCTTTTTTGACGATACTTAAGAAGCGTTCAAATTTAAAAGCAACAGTAGCACCAGCTAATGTAACAGTGAATTTTCTTGTTAGTAGGCCTTTTTCCATATCCAATTCTAAGTAAAAATCTTCTGGTTTAACAGTTGCCAAATCAACTTTTTCATCATTGATAAAAAGGTCCATTGCAATAAAGTTAACGGCATTGATGACTTTACCAAAATACTCTGGATAACCATTTTTCCACCAACCAACACGTGTTTTGTCAGGATACCAAACACCAGCTAAATAAGTTCCAAGATGATGATCACCTGAGTAACTTTCCTCAAAATTTCCCCGCATGCCCATATAGCCATTACCAATACTTGTTAGGGATTCTTGCAGACGACGGTTCTCGATGTCTAATTGATCGGTTTTAATTTTCCAAGGATCTATTTCGAATAAGCGTTGAATCGATTTCATAATGAGACCTCCAAATAATTGTTTTTGTTAATAACATCATATACGCAATCGGTTGCGCGGTCAAGCGTAATTATTGCAGAAAGTGAAAGCGTGGTATACTTAAAAAGAATTATTTATTCCGTGCAAAGATAAAATGGCTAAAGGTGTGAGTTTGTCGATGGATCAAATACTGCAACAAGCAATCATTAAAATCAATCAGAGTTATAAAATACCGAGTAAAATCGTAGCTGGGAAACCATTACATGGCGGCACAGTCAGTCGTGTTTGGTTATTAACAGATGAAAAACAGTATCAATATGTGTTGAAACAAAATGTGGAAGTTAATGAAGAAGTTTTTTATTTGAAGTCCTATCAATCGATTGATTTACTACCAAATGTTTTATTTTTTGATCGCAAGCAACAATTTTATGTGTATGAATATGTATCTGGCAGTATTCAAAAATCCATAAGGAATAAGCAAGCGATGTTAATGAAACTTGTTCGTAAATTGTGGGTACAGGCGGTGGTCGTTACACCAACAAAGTGGGGCTGGGCAAGTCAACCATTGAATGATTGGTCAGCGTTTTTATTAGCTGAAATTAATGAAGCAAAACCAATTAACGATCAAATTTTATCGCAAGAAGCTTACACGGTAGTGGCTCAATTGACAAAGGATCAGCGACACCAAACACAGGCTTATTTATTACATGGTGATTGTGGGATTCACAATTTATTACAAATCGACAATCAAGTCGTGGCGGTAATTGATCCACAAACATTATACGGCGATCGTTTGTTTGAATTAGTCGCAACCTTTTGCTCATCACCAGAACAATTAACCGAAGAAACATTGAGACCGGCCGTCGAATTGCTACTGGGGGAGTACCCAAAAGAAGAAGTTGTCGAGGGCGTTTTAATTGGTTTGTATTTAAGAATGTATCGTTGTTACTGGCACCATCGAGAAGACTTACCTCAATATTTACTTGCTTGGGATGACTGGCTGAAAAAGTATCAGGTAAATTAGAAAGAAAAGAAGATAAAAGGAAGGAACGTAAGAATGAAAATTTTAACGTTAAATTGCCATAGTTGGCTAGAAGAAAATAAAGAAGTAAAATTTCAACAGCTCGTTGATAAAATTATTGAAGAAGACTTTGATGTGATTGCTTTGCAAGAAGTCAATCAAACACAAGGGGAAGAAGCAGGGATTTTAGATGAATGGTATTGTTTTAATAATGACACATGGCCAATCTTACGCGATAACTTTGCCCTCGCATTATCGGAAGCTTTGCTAGTGGAGGACAAAGAATATTATTGGACTTGGGGATTTAGTCATTTATCATACGGTCGTTTTGAAGAAGGACTGGCCTTATTTTCAAAAGAACCATTATTAGCAACCGTTACTCAAGTGTCAGAATGTAGTGATACTGCTGATGCGCGTCGTCGAATTTTAGTTAGTGGTGTGACAGAAACAAACGGAGAATTAGTGACAGTTGGAAGTATCCATCATTCATGGTGGGCCAATGATGCCTTTAAGATTGAATGGCAAGGAATGGAAAAAGCCTTAATGGATAACCAAAACCCATTAATTTTAGCAGGCGATTTTAACCAAATTGCCGGTACAGTCGGACATGAACTCGTATTGAATAGTCCACTTAAATTAAAGGATAGTTTTGAAATCGCCGAAACAACTGTTGGCGAAGCAACGATTGAAGGACCAATCGATGGTTGGAACGATCACGAAGGATCCTTGAGAATTGATTACGTCTTTGTCAGCGAAGGTATTCAAGTTAAAAATCATACCGTCACTTTTGATGGCGTTCATGCACCGTTAGTCAGCGACCATTATGGCATCATGGTTGAATTAGAGTTAATAAAAGCCAGTGTTTAGGAAAGAGTAATAAGTATAAAGATTAGGAAGTGTTATGAATGAGTAAAGTTAAAAAAGGGATTCTTATAGTTACTGTTTTAGCTGTCGCTGGATATTTCTTAATTTACTTTATGTTAAGTCAACAAAGTAGTAGTATAGGGACGATTACTGAGATTAATCAAGAACACATCACCATTTTAACTGATAAATACAAAGAAGAAAATAGTGAGAAAATACAAGGTGATTTGGCTTTTAGATGGGAACAAGCTGCTGAATATCAAGTGGGAGATCGTATTAAAATTTACATGAAGGACCCTATTTTAACAAGTTTTCCTGGTCAAGCAACGGTCACAGAAATTAAAAAAATAGATGAAGAAAAAAACAAATAAAGATTGCTACCGATTGAAAATCGATGAAGAAAATCTTATTCAGTTAACACCCCCCTGAATCAAAGACCTGCCTCATACAAGTCTTTGATTCAGGGGTTATCTAATACTTAGTGTTGATGATAAACTATCATAGTTTTTTTCAGTCAAGGAATTCAATTTTTTTGAATATCACTATTGCGATAGTCTCATCTGTAAAAAGGTGTGATAACCCGTTAAGTGCTTTAGCCCCTAACTAGAGCTTGAAGCTTTCGATCTGAGAGACCATAGGATCGAAGCGGTCTCGTAGCATCCGCCTACAAGGATATTTTTCGTAGAGGAGCGGGAGGCTAGGACCCTGTTGTTTATAGGGAACAAAAAATCGGTAGAGGTTTTTCTCTACCGAATCTGAATACTATTTTTATTTTTGGTCCATCAGCACTAACGGACGAGCAAGCTTCGTTTTTTATCATTCACCGTATTTTTTATCTAAAGCTAAATTTAATAGGCGAGTGGCTAAATGGGCGTTGCGAGCTAAGATTGGTCCATGGAAATAAGAACCAAAGACGTTGCGGTAAATCACGCCTTCACCTTGATCATCGCCATTGTTGCCATGACCTTCAACGACTGTACCGAGTGGACGCTCATTTTCTCCTAGGAAAGTGCGGCCGTTATGATTTTCAAATCCAACATAGGTTTCGTTAAAATCTTCATTGAATATTTTAACATCGCCAATGAATCGATGATTGTCCTGGCGAATTGTGTAGTGATCAAGCGCACTAATTCCAGGAATTCGATCACCATCTGCCGTCTCATAATAATGTCCTAATAATTGGTAGCCACCGCAAATCGCTAACATGACACCATCATTTTCGATATATTTAACAAGTTCATCGCGTTTGCTTTTTAAATCAGCAGAAACAATCTTTTGTTCATAATCTTGTCCGCCACCAAAAAAGACAAAGTCATAATCTGAAGCTTGGAAGGGTTCATAAATACTGACGATTGAAATCTCAAAATCGATATTCATTTTTTTAGCTAAGTAATTTAAAACGAGTAAATTACCGTTATCACCATAAGTATTTAGTAGATTCCCATAGAGGTGGGCAACACGTAGTTGGCGTTTTTCCATCTTAGTTGCCTCCTTTCAAGATGCCTTGTTCGGTTAATTTTTGACGTAATTGTAAAACGGCTGTATAAGTAGCTAAGATATATACATTTTCTGTTGGTAATTCAGGAATTTTTTTAATCACATCGTTTAATGATGCCAATTCCGTAATCCTGTCTTCAGCGATTCCTGCAACTTGTAGACGGAAAGTCATGTCTTGACGACGGTCGCCACCAGTTAAAACTTGTGGAATGTCACGTTTCGTTAGATTTTCGTAAGAACCGTCCCAAATCCAGCTAATATCAATTCCATCTGCATAGTTGGCGTTGAGTAAACAAACGAGCGAAAATTCTTCGGGAGATAAGTTCATTGTATCAATCACTTGGTTTAAGCCAACAGGATTTTTAACGAGTACAAGTGTACATTTTTTATCACCAATCTGAATGACTTCTTGGCGTCCAAAGATTTTTTCATCGTAACCGAGACCGTGACGAATTTGGTCAGCTGAAAGTCCATAATGTTCACCAACAGCAGCTGCAGTTAAGGCGTTGTAGACATTGTAAAGGCCCCCAACTTCAATTTTATAATCATGCTGATCAATCGTAAATTCAGAAGAAACATTCGTCATCTGGCCAAGGTGAGTTAAACGGTAATCCAGTTCAGGTCGTTTAAAATCACAATATGGACAGTAATACTTCCCAAGATTCGCATAGGTAATCATTTGATAATGTAAAATATGTTGGCAGTGAGGACATAAGATGCCATCCGTATTTGGATGAGCCATCTGTTCTTCATCGGGTAAATGATCAAAGCCATAATAGATTCGTGGATTAGGAGTCTCTTTTGAGTTGAAAATCGGTGAATCACCATTAGCCAAAATAGTCGCTTCTGGTGCATGGGCCGCTCCGTCTAAAATCATTTGATAGGTCGTATAAATTTCACCATAGCGATCCATTTGGTCGCGGAAAATATTGGTGAAAACGAAAAGCTTCGGTTTGATATAGGTTGTGACTTTGGCTAAGCTAGCCTCATCAATTTCTAAAACAGCAAATTTCTTCTGTCCTTTTTTCGTTTTCGCACTTAAAAAAGTTGAAACAATCCCTTGGACCATATTAGCTCCTGTTGGATTGGTCAAAACATTATCGAATTTTTGCTGTAAAATTTTAACAATTAATGCAGTTGTCAATGTTTTACCATTTGTTCCGGTGACAACAATCACTTCGTAGTCTTTTGCTAAATGGTCAAGAATTTTAGGGTCAAGTTCTAAAGCGATTTTTCCCGGATAGCTCGATCCACCCTTGAAAAATGTCTTTAAGACCCACTGTGCTGTTTTGCCGACCGATGCCGCAAAATAATGTCTGATATTCATTTGAAACCTCCAGTATATTGGGAAAGGTTAAAAACCATCCAAATTCAATTAATCATACCATATTCGAGCGAAAAGATAAAAAAGCTTTTACATAATTTAAATAAAAAAACGCAAATAAAGGGGATGTGGCATTCGTCACATCCCCTAAATCATTAGCCGATAATAATTTTTTCTGTTGGGTACTCATAGCCAAGGTCACGTGTTTCTTTTGGTACGAATAATAGCAAGGTATAAAGCATACCGATTCTTCCGATAAACATAAGCATGCCGATAACTAATTTACCAAAATTTGATAAATCAGCAGTAATGCCAAGAGACATACCCGTCGTTCCAAAAGCTGAGGCGACTTCCACGATAATCGAAATTAGCGAGAAATCTTCTGTGGCAGTCAAGATAATGACACTACTAAAACACATGGCTAAGGAAAGCATGAAAACGATAACGGCTTTTTGTACATCGTTGTTATCGATTTGTCGGCCAAAAACATTGACTCTGGATTCACTTTTCAAGAAAGAGAATAAATATAGACCGATAATCATGACCGTTGTTGTCCGCACACCACCACCGACGGAACTTGGACTACAGCCAATAAACATCAACATCGAAAAAATCAGCAAGGTCGTTGTTTGAAAGTCGCTAATGTCATGAATTTGTAGCCCAGCATTTCTCGTAGTTGCAGAGTAGAACATACTTGTTATCAACGTTTCAAAAAAAGAACTATTTTGGAACATATAGTTTTTTTCGAGTAAGAAGATGACAATCGTTCCGCCAATAAATAAAATGACAAAAGATGAGACCGAGATTTTTGTAAACAGTGAAAAACGAAAAGGCAATTGATGTAAGTCCTTTTTCTTTATTTTTTGTAGAAACCAAGAGCGAAAATCCATAATAACTGGAAAACCGATACCACCGATAAAAATTAAGAACATGATGGCCAATAGGAATCCAACGTTTTCGGCGTAAGGGACAATTGAATGGCCGGTAACGTCAAATCCAGAGTTGGTTACAGCTGAAATTGCTTGGTAAAACCCGTTGAAAAAAGCATCAAACCAATTATCATAAAAACCTTTAACTTTAAAATGAATTCCAAAAATAATGCCACCAATAATTTGAAAACTAATTAGAATTAAAAAGGTTGTGCGAATCAAATTAACAATTCCACTCAGTCGAGGTTGATTCATATCGGTCATAATGAGTTGTCGTTGCTTTAATGAAATTTTACGATTGGACACGATAAAGAAAAAAGTAGAAATCATCATAATACCGAGACCGCCAATTTGGAATAAAATTGAGAGTAAGACGACGCCGTTTTGATTGAAGACTTCATTAATTGGAAAAGTTGAGAGTCCCGTCACACTAATCGTACTGACAGCCATAAAGAGTAAATCAATAAAAGACGCCTCGCTGCCTGATTGCCGAAAAATAGGTAAGTAAAAAAGGCCTAATGCCACGATTGTCATCACAATATAATAACTGACAATAATTTGAATTGAAGAGATTCGCTGATAAAAGAATAGACGATTTCGCCTGAAAAATAAGCGGATTTTTCGTTCCAAAGACATGAATGTTCCTCCTAGAAAGGTTGATATTACTGTTAGTATAACAAATTTTGCAACAGAAAAGGTCTAGAAAGAGTGATTCAATAAAAAGATTGTCAATTACAATTGATCGTTAAAGCTTAGAATCAAAAGCTATGTTATACTTATTTCAAATAAAGCAATGAAAGAGGAGGGAATAAAGTGAAAAGTTTTATAAAAAATTGGGGGCTTTTTTTACTCGTATTAGCCGCATTTATTATCCTTCGAGTATACTTTTTAACGCCGGTTTCGGTGAAAGGGCACTCCATGGATCCCACCTTGAACGATGGTCAAAAATTGTTAACGTTAAAAACGCAAGAAGCAGATCGTTTTGATATTATCACATTAAAAGAACCTGACGATTTAAGTAAATTGGCGGTAAAAAGGGTGATAGGCTTACCCGGTGAAACCGTTGAAATGCACGATGATCAATTAACAATTGATGGTAAAAATGTACCAGAACCGTATTTAGAAGAATATTTAACGCTTTTTGCAGCCGAAAATTTAGCTAAAGTCTACGAATACAATCCGGACTTCCAAGCGATTGCAGAAAATGCGACGAACTTTACCGACGATTTCACATTCACTGTTCCAGAAGATGAGTATTTTGTTTTAGGAGATAACCGTCTCGTTTCAAAAGACAGTCGCTATTTTGGCTTTGTGAAAGACTCGTATGTTCAAGGTAAGGTTATCTGGCGTTATTGGCCAATTAACGAAATGAAAATATTTAATTAATTTGAAATTAACAACATGATGAAAATAAAGGAGCGAAAAATAGATGGAAAAACTAACAATCAATGTCAAAGATACTTCACATACACTACCAATTGAAAATGGTTCATGGGTTTTAAAACGTGAACAAGGTTACTCACCTGTCCAAATGCTTGTTTCAGCAGTCGCAAGTTGTGGAGGTTATGTCTATGCCTCGGTGTTGAATAACTCAAAAATTCCACACGAAATCGAAAAAATTGAAGTTAGTTACTTACGGGATGAAAAACGTAAGACAAATCCTGTTGAATCGATTGATTTTGTTATCCATGCCAAAATTGCTGAAGAATTTCATGAGAAAGCCGAGCGTTGTGTCAAATTAATTTCACCGAATTGTCCGGTCATTCAATCGATTGACCCAGCCATTGTGGTAACTGAAGCGGTTAAATTTATTTAAAGGAGCAAAAGCGATGCGAGGAAAAGAAGTTTATTTGGCCGAGTTACGTGCAGGCGATAGTGAATTGTTTGCGCAGTGGCAGTGGGATGAAGCCTTTATGCAAGGCATCAGTGAAGATGTTTTTCATCCGTTTAACATTGATGATTGGGAAAAAATGTTTAGTGATACGATGAGTAATGAAGATTTTTATTTTACGATTCGTCGGACAATGAATGATCAACTGATTGGTTTTATTTCTTTAACCAATGTTTACTTTAAAAATCGGCATGGAGCTATCGGAATTGGGATTCCACACGCTGAAAATCGTGGGAAAGGTTATGGAACCGAGGCAATTGAGTTATTATTAGCCTTTGCTTTCGATCATTTAGGTTTACACAAGGTCCGTCTGAGTGTCCACGGATTTAATCAAAAGGCTTTGAATGTTTACAAAAAAATTGGTTTTGTTCAAGAAGGCGTGAATCGTGAGAGCGTTTATAAAAGTGGTAAATGGTACGATCAAATTGATTTTGGTCTATTGCAAACCGAATGGCGTATTAATGAAAATAATAAAATTCGACGTTTTGAACGTGATTTAGGTTAAGGTTACAATTTTAGCTTAATAATCACTTCTTCTTAGTGGAGAAGTGATTATTTTTTGTAAAATTTATCGTTTTTCGATAAAAATTAATTGAAAAACAATTTATTAAGTTTTATAATGGGCGCATCAAATAAAGAGGTGGTTCAATTGAAAACAAAAGCAATCTTTTTTAAAGGTGTGATTATCCTATTCGTAACGATTATATCGTTTCTGACATTTTTAATAGGGATAGAAGTATTCACGAGTGGAGAAACGAGTAAATCATTTACCATTCCCCTGTTCTTTACTTCAATTCTTTTAACAGATTTGTTTGCATTTAGTGCCTTGTTTTATTTATATCAAATAGTTTCCTTAATTGGAAATGAGCAAGCTTTCTCAAATCAAATTCTACCTTTAGCTAAGAAGTTAAATCAACGGATGGTGGGAATGGCTGTGACTTTTTGTGGTATTTTACCTTTTGTCTATCGGGTGGCTGAATTAGATGATGCACCAGGGTTAATCATTGTTGGTCTAATGATTGTTTCCATTCCTTTTTCACTCGTTGTTTTTGGAAAAATCGTTGAGGAATTATTTAAGCAAGCGGTCTATCTAAAGCGTGATCAAGACCTAACGATTTAAGGAGGGATAAAATGGCTATTTTAGTGAACTTAGATGTGATGTTAGCAAAAAGAAAAATGAGTGTGACGGAGCTCTCAGAAAAAATTGATATTACAATGGCAAATATTTCAATTTTAAAAAATGGCAAAGCAAAAGCGATTCGCTTTTCAACCTTAAGTAAAATCTGTGAAGTGCTTGACTGCCAACCGGGAGACTTATTGGTTTATGAGGAAAGTGAGCATGAATAAGCATAAAAAGTGTGAATCAAATGCAAAATCTTAAGCTTATGAATCATGTGAAAGAATTTACTGTAAAATTTTCACGTTTTCAAGTATAATACCAAAGGAGCAAGTGGAGGAGAAAGATGGCACAATTATTTTTTAAATACGGCGCAATGAATAGTGGGAAATCAATTGAAATTTTAAAAGTTGCCCACAATTATGAAGAACAAAACAAACCAGTCGTCCTAATGACAAGTGGGATTGATACGCGTGCGGGCGTTGGTAAAGTCGCTAGTCGTATTGGTATTGAAAAAGAAGCGTTACCGATTCATGAAGGTACCGATATCTTTCAAACGATTCAAGCGCTCGATTATACACCGTATTGTGTGTTAATTGATGAGTCACAATTTTTGTCCAAACATCATGTATTGTCGTTAATGAAAATCGTCGATGAGTTGAACATTCCGGTGATGGCGTTTGGCTTGAAGAATGATTTTATGAATGAGCTGTTTGAAGGCTCTAAGTATCTTTTGCTATACGCTGATAAAATTGAAGAAATGAAAACCATTTGTTGGTTTTGTCATAAAAAGGCCATCATGAACTTGCGCTATGTGAACGAAGTGCCTGTCTATGAAGGTGAGCAAGTCCAGATTGGTGGTAACGAAGCGTACTTCCCAGTTTGCCGTCAACATTATTTTAATCCAAAAATGAATAATCAATAAAGAAAAGGAGTATTTCCATGTACGATCAATTACAATCCATTGAAGACCGTTATGAAGAGCTAGGGGAATTATTAAGTGACCCTGAAGTCGTTTCTGATACGAAGCGTTTTATGGCTTTGTCAAAAGAAGAGGCAAATACACGCCAAACCGTTGCTGTGTATCGTCGTTATAAAGTCGTTGTTGAAGGAATCAGTGAAACAGAAGAACTATTGTCTGAGAATTTAGATGCTGATATGGCTGAAATGGCGAAAGAAGAACTAAGCGATTTAAAGAAAGAAAAAGAAGAACTAGAAGAGCAAATTAAAATTTTACTTTTACCAAAAGACCCGAATGATGATAAAAATATTATTATGGAAATTCGTGGAGCAGCTGGTGGAGATGAAGCGGCGTTATTTGCGGGCGATTTATTTGAAATGTATCAACGTTACGCGGATGCGCAAGGTTGGAAAGTTGAAGTGATGGACGCCAACGTTACAGGAATCGGTGGCTACAAAGAAGTCATCATGATGATTACTGGTGAAAATGTCTTCTCAAAATTAAAATACGAAAGTGGTGCACACCGTGTGCAACGTGTGCCATCAACTGAATCACAAGGACGAATTCATACGTCAACTGCAACGGTTGTTGTCTTACCGGAAGCAGAAGAAGTTGAGCTTGATTTAGCCGATAAAGATATTCGTATCGATATCTATCATGCATCTGGTGCCGGTGGTCAGCACGTCAATAAAACCGCTTCTGCCGTTCGTTTAACGCATATTCCAACTGGGATTGCTGTTGCGATGCAAGATGAACGTTCACAAATTAAGAACCGTGAAAAAGCGATGAAAGTCCTACGTGCCCGTGTTTATGATAAATTAGAACAAGAAGCGCGTAGCGAATATGATGCAAACCGTAAATCAGCAGTTGGAACTGGGGATCGTTCAGAACGAATCCGTACGTATAACTTCCCGCAAAACCGTGTAACCGATCATCGAATTGGTTTAACGATTCAAAAATTAGACCAAATTTTAGCAGGAAAATTAGATGAAGTTGTCGATGCATTAATTTTATACGATCAAACATCGAAATTGGATGAGTTGCAAAATGGCTAAAACCTATCGAGAAGTCCTCTTTTGGGCTTCTTCTTTTTTAGAAGATGCCGGGATTGATGGTTCTCATATTTTATATGTTTTTTTAGGTCGGAAAAAATGGAGTAAGACCGATTGGTTATTAAATTGGAACCGGGAAATGCCAGAAGCAGAAGAGGGACAATTAAAACGTGATTTAGAAAAATTAAAAGCCCATTATCCCCCGCAGTATTTATTGGGTTTTGAAGAATTTTATGGTCGGATGTTCAAAGTTACCGAAGATACATTAATTCCTAGACCAGAAACGGAAGAACTTGTGGCCTTATGTTTAGCAAAAGGGACGCCAGAAGCAGCTTATGTTGTCGATGTTGGGACTGGGACGGGTGCGATTAGTATCACGCTTAAATTAGAACGCCCTGTTTGGCAAGTCGCCACGGTTGATCTTTCGCAGGAAGCTTTAAACGTGGCACAAGAAAATGCTACGAAACTAGGAGCGAAATTGGATTTTTATTTAGGGGATACGTTAAGTCCGATTCAACAACCAATTGATATTTTAATTTCGAATCCCCCTTATATTGGAGTAGAAGAATGGGAAATGATGGACGAAAGCGTTCGAACCTTTGAACCCAAAATGGCCTTATTTGCTGAAAATCATGGCTTAGCGATTTATGAACAGTTAGCCAAAGAGGCTAGTCAGAAATTGGCGAAAGACGGCAAAATCTTTTTAGAGATTGGTTATTTACAAGGCAAAGCGGTTCGAAGCCTTTTTCAAACGTATTTCCCACATAAAAAAGTAAGTGTTCATCAAGATTTAAGCGGACAAGATCGCATGGTTGTTGTCGAATAACTTATCCACAAAACTGTGGATAATAATAAATTTCAAAGGGTTCAAATCTTAAGAAAACCTTGAGAAATAAACAAATAAAGCCTTTTAGTGAATTACCCACAGAGAAATCCACACTTGACAAAGTAGTTATCCACAAAATGTGGGTAACTTTGGTGGAAATGTTGATAACTCACCAACAGTTAAGAAAAAGGATGTGTATAACTTGTGGAAACAAAAAAATTCCATCAACAAGAAATAAAAGAAGCGGCGGCAATTTTACGTGAAGGTGGCTTAGTCGCCTTTCCAAGTGAGACCGTCTACGGCTTAGGAGCCAATGCAACATTAGCGGATGCCGTAAAAAAAGTCTTTGCTGTGAAAGGACGTCCGAGTGACAATCCCTTGATTGTTCACGTGGAAAACTTTGAACAAGTGAAGCAATACGTCGATAATTTTCATCCATTGACTTCAAAAATCGTCGAGCAATTTTGGCCGGGACCGCTAACGTTAATTTTTAAAATTAAACCAGGTGCCTTACCAAGTGTCGTTTCAGCCGGTTTATCAACGGTTTCATTTCGGATGCCTAATCATCCATTAACATTAGAATTAATTAAAGAGGTCGGTCAGCCTTTAGTTGGTCCAAGTGCAAACACATCAGGTCGCCCGAGTCCGACCCAAAGTCAGCATGTCTACCATGATTTAAAAGGTAAGATTGAAGGGATTCTGGAAGGCGGTTCAACGGAGATTGGTGTGGAATCAACTGTTTTAGATCTTAGTGATCCCATTCAACCACCAATGATTTTACGTCCTGGAGCAGTGACGAAAGAAGTTTTAGAAGAAACACTCGGTGTGACCGTTTTAGTCGATCAACATTTAGTTGAAGAAAACCAAGCACCCCGTTCCCCAGGAATGAAATACAAACACTATGCGCCAAAAACGAAAGTCTTGATGGTTCAGCCAACAGATTGGGCAGAGGCTTTTGATTGGGCTAAGAAGCAAGATTTAAAGGTTGGTGTTTTGGCTAGTCCAGAGCTACGAGCAGCCTATCAAGCGCAAATGACAGCTAGTTATCCTTTAGTCGATGAAAGTATCGCATCTGCCGCCAAAGGGTTATTTGCCGGGTTACGAGCTTTGGATGAAGAACAAGTTGATTTAATCTTTGCTCCTGTTTTTCCAGAAGTCGGTTTAGGCGTGGCTTACATGAATCGTCTGAAAAAATCCGCTAATCAACAATTTTTTAAAGTGTAAAATGAATATTGTTGCATGTTAAACTGATTATCGTTCGCCTTTAATCAGTTTTTTTGTAATTATCAGCAAAAATATTATAAAAATAGTCTTAAAAATTTCAATACTCGAATGATATGTGCTACAATCAAATTAACTTATTTTTGAAGGGATGTTTGTGTTAGATGGATTACAAGGAATTTGATAAAGAATTATGGCAAGCAATTAAAGACGAAGGAATTCGCCAACAAAATAATATCGAGCTAATTGCCTCTGAAAACATTGTCTCAGAAGGTGTAATGGCTGCTCAAGGCAGTATTTTAACAAATAAATATGCAGAAGGTTATCCAGGTCGTCGTTATTACGGTGGATGTGAATTCGTTGATATTGTTGAAGATTTAGCAATTGATCGTGCAAAAGAAATTTTTGGTGCTAAATTTGCCAACGTTCAAGCACACTCAGGTTCTCAAGCAAATACTGCAGCATACCTTTCTTTAGTTGAACCAGGTGATACAATTTTAGGTATGGATTTATCTGCAGGTGGTCACTTAACTCATGGTTCACCAGTTAACTTTAGTGGTAAAACTTATAACTTTGTTCCTTATGGTGTCGACCCATCAACAGAAGTGATTGATTATGAAGTTGTTCGTATTTTAGCACGTAAACATCAGCCAAAATTAATCGTAGCTGGCGCAAGTGCGTATTCTCGTACGATTGATTTTTCTAAATTTAAAGAAATTGCCGATGAAATTGGTGCCAAATTAATGGTCGATATGGCACATATCGCAGGTCTAGTAGCAACAGGTGATCATCCAAATCCAGTACCATATGCAGATGTCGTTACTTCAACAACACATAAAACATTGAGAGGTCCGCGTGGCGGTTTAATTTTAACTAACGATGAAGATTTAGCAAAAAAAATCAATAGCGCGATTTTCCCAGGCATTCAAGGTGGTCCATTAGAGCACGTGATTGCGGGTAAAGCAGTTGCCTTTAAAGAAGCTTTACAAGATGACTTCAAAGAATACACAGCACAAATCATCAAAAATGCACAAGCAATGGCGAAAGTTTTCAACCAATCAACAAAAGCACGCTTAGTTTCAGGTGCGACAGATAACCATTTATTATTAATTGAAGTAACTGGTTTTGAAATGACTGGTAAACAAGCGGAACAATTATTAGACACAGTTAGCATTACCGTTAATAAAAACTCTATTCCGTTTGAAACATTAAGCCCATTCCAAACAAGTGGTATTCGTGTTGGAACACCAGCGATTACAAGCCGTGGTTTTAAAGAAGAGGCCGCTGCAGAAGTCGCAAAACTAATCATCAAAGTATTAGAAAACAAAGACAATGCTGAAGTTTTAGCTGAAGTAAAACAAGAAGTATTAGCTTTAACAGACGCTCACCCATTAAAAATTAAATAATTCGATTTTATTTTTCGAACAATGAGAACACCACCTATCATCATAAAAAGATGATAGGTGGTATTTTGAGTATTAAGAAATCAAAGAATTAAACGTGAGTTGCTGTTATTTTAGATAACCGAAATCGGTTAATTCTTCATAAGTATAGGCTTCGTCAATCATGCCTTTACCTTTTGACCAAGCAATGATTTTATCGAATTGCTCTTGAGTGACAGCATCCGCGTAAGGGTAATCTGCTTCTTGGCTATCAAGATAGTTACTCATCGCATCAGGGAATTGGTATTTGCTTAAAGTATCCGTATATTCGCTCGCTTTGTGAGCGTTCATATAATCAATCGCTTTGTTATAGGCACGGTAGAAAGCTGCGACGTCTTGGGGTCGTTCAGTTAATAGTTGATCGGTAAATTGAATCGTTCCACCTTTAATTCCAGCTTCTTTTGAACCACCTAAAATCACGGCTCCTTGGGCAGCAAGCATTGAAGCTTGTGGTTCTGTATAAACAGCTGCATCGACTTCGCCCGTCATCAAGGCTTCACTGCGTGCTGAAAAACTTGGAATTTCAACGATTTGATACGTAAAATCATCTTCAGTCGCAAAGACATCCATAATGTATTCTAAAATAAAATTCGGAACGAGTGTCACTTTTTTATCCGCCAATTGTTTCATTTCGGTAATGTTTGATTGTGGCGAAGCGAGAATCTTGAAATCTTCTAAAATGCCAGAAGTAATCGTCATGTCGATACCATTTTTTTTAAAAGTCGCTTCGGTCATGACATCGCTAATCGTGCCATCAATTGTTTTAGCTTGGATGGCTACGTTCCGATCATTCGGCGACGAAAAAGATTTAATTGAAACATTAGTACCTTCTTCAGTGAAAAAGCCTTGTTCGTGAGCGATAATAATCGGTAGAGCAGATTCCGCAGGTAAAATCCCAAAATTAATTGTTTCACGAGTTCCAGTAGCTACTTTTTCGCTACTTGCCTCAGGTGTCGTTGAAGAGTATGATTCGGGTGTTTTTTCTGAACTGCTACAAGCAGCTAAAGTAAGCAGTGTCAGTGTCGTTAAAGTGGCTAAAAGTGTTTTTTTCATGGATTAAAGTTCTCCTAACATTTTTTTGAAATCCGTCATTGTAAAGGTGTATGGTACAACTTCGCGGCATAATTCTAAAGGATTGGTTGATTTAGAATTGAAGCTAGGCTTAGTTGTAAAGGCTAGTTTAAAACCTAGCTCCTCTAATATGGTGATACTTTTCACATTATAAAGTCCAAAAGGATATGCAAAAACTTCTGTATCGGTGACGAAATCATTGTTACGTAAAATATCTGCAGCAACGTTTGCAGGTGATTCCCACATGCATCGACTTTCTTCGATCCCGTGTCGTTGATGGAAATGGTGGGTATGATTCGCTGTTGTAAAAACATCACTCATTTCGGCAATTTCATCAAAGCTTAGGACTTGAGAGAAGGCTTCCGCGTAGGGACTTGCTTCCTCGAAAACCCAACCAGATGGCTCAAACAAAACAGCAGGAATATTTAGAGCCTTTAAAATCGGGTAAGCATATTTTTTTTGGGATTGATAAGCATCATCAAATGTAATTAAAATGGCTTTATCAGGAAGTGGTGTCGCATTTTCATAAAAAGCTTTAATTTGTTCAAGTGTTAAAAAGTTGTAGCCATTGTCTTTTAAGTAAGACATTTGTTCTGAAAAATTTTCGGTGCTATTATATAACGGTAATGGTAAGCGATCTTCGTAACCGTCAGCCACGTGGATCGGCCGTTGACCAGCATCGATTTCTTTTTGTGGACGTATTTCATGAAATACTAAAGTTAAAAACATTGTGTAACCTCCTACTTTTTATCTTTAATAGTATAGCACAAACGTGTAAAATGGAACGTATAATTTAGGAGGATTTTTTGTGGAAATTCAAATAAAAAACTTAAACTTTCAATTTAAAAATAACATCATTTTTCAAAATCTGAATTATACATTTCAGGAAAATAAAATTTATGTTCTAGTCGGTCCTTCAGGTGTGGGCAAAAGCACATTCTTGGATTTACTGACGAAATCACTGACTCCGAGCCAAGGAGAAGTGATCTATCACGATTTTTCAGCGCAAGAGGTGATGACGGTTTTTCAAAACAATCAACTCTTTCCTTGGCTAAAAGTCATTGATGCGTTGCGATTACCGTTGAAAATTCAAAAAGTTGCCAAAGAACAGCAAATTACTAAAGTTAAGACCCTTTTAGAAGACTTGAATTTAACGCCATTGGCTGAACAAAAAGTCGCAACTTTAAGTGGTGGGCAAGCACAACGGGTTGCGATTGGACAAGGATTGGTCGTTAAGCCGTCTTTTCTGTGCTTGGATGAGCCAACGTCTTCTTTAGATATGGAAAGCAAAGAAGAGATTCAGCGGTTGATTTTACAAGAACAAAAAAAGCACGGCAACACGTTATTCATCGTTACCCATGATATTGAAGAGGCGGCTTTTTTAGGCGATGAGATTTTACTAATTCGTAATCAACAACTGCATCCTTTAACGAATCCAACAAAAACACTCCGAGAACGACGAGATAGCTTGGATTTTTATGAATTTTGTATTCAGTTGAGAAAGGAAGTGCGCCGTCGATGAAACAAAAATCATATTGGCTGAGCTCTTTTCTTTTGGGCGTTTTATCGTTTGTTTTATTATGGTGGTTGTTGGCAATGTTGCTGAAAAATCGGGCGATTCCTGCACCATGGGAGACTTTTCAAACCATTTGGTCGCTAAAAGACCAAGTCCTTCTACACACTTTGGCGAGTCTAGGTAGAATGACGCTCGCTTTATTTTTTGCCTTTATGGTCGGTGTACCTTGTGGGATTGTGCTGAGTCTTTCGCCCCGTTTAAATCGCTTGTTATCTCCCTTACTTTATTTTTTATATCCCTTACCCAAGGTCGCTTTCTTGCCGGTCTTTATGATTTTTTGGGGCTTAGGTAATTTGTCTAAAATCATTTTGTTATTTACAATCATTGTTTTACAAATGATTGTCTTAGTTCGAGATGGGGTTAATCAAATCCCGAGAAATTATCAAAGAACGATGACGAATTTTCATGCCAGTCTAGGACAGAGAATTTATTATTTAATTTTGCCGGCAATTTATCCGCATTTATTAGCGAGTTTACGCGTCAGTATTGGAATTGCGTTAGCTTCCCTATTTTTTGCAGAGAACTATGCAACAACATATGGTTTAGGATATTTAATCTTAAGTGCTTGGACGAAGATGGCTTATGATGAAATGTTTGCGGGGATTTTTTGTATCGCCTTGCTAGGTTTTGCATTGTTTACTTTACTCGATGCTTTAGAGAAGCGACGAGCGGAATAAGAATCTTGTTCAGACGGATAAAATCGTTGAGAACTTGCGAAAGATTGCGAAGTTTCCTTGTCTGAAAAGCCAATATGCTTTACAATAATAACAACAAAGAAAAGGAGCGATTCAAATGGGAAAATTTCAAGTAATTGATCATCCATTAATTCAACATAAGTTAACAATTATCCGTGATAAAAACAGTGGCACGAAAGTCTTTCGTGAGGTTGTTGATGAAATTGCGATGTTAATGGCTTATGAAATTTCACGTGATTTACCAGTGGAAGAAGTTGAGATCGAAACACCAATGGTTCGTTCAGTCCAAAAACAATTATCAGGTAAAAAAGTAGCGATTATTCCAATTTTACGTGCAGGTTTAGGGATGGTTGATGGGATTTTACAATTAATTCCAGCGGCAAAAGTTGGTCACGTTGGATTATACCGTGATGAAGAAACATTAGAACCACACGAATATTTCGTAAAATTACCAGAGGATATCTCAAGTCGTCAATTACTTGTAGTGGATCCAATGTTAGCAACAGGTGGTTCAGCGGTGATGGCGATTGATGCATTAAAAAATCGCGGTGCTTCAAACATTAAATTTGTTTGTCTTGTTGCGGCTCCGGAAGGCGTGAAAGTTTTACAAGAAGCGCATCCAGATGTAGATATTTACACGGCAGCGTTAGATGAGAAATTGAATGAAAATGGCTATATCGTTCCTGGTTTGGGCGATGCTGGCGATCGTTTATTCGGTACGAAATAAGAAATTAAAGAAAAGACGTGTCAAAGTCGCAACGAATACTCGTTGGGAACTTGACACGTCTTGCTTTATTTATTAACTAATCTTTTTTAATTCTTTGTAGTTGATGATAATCACACCATTACTTCTAACCATCAAATCACGATTTTTTTTCGTTTCGTCGATTCCGACGACCGCAGAGTTTTTCAACTGCTTAATAATGGTACCAGTTTCAGCTTGATCTTTCACGGTAAAGCTGACAGGTGTTTCAACCTTAAATTCTAAACCAAATTCCGACGGGACAATAGTTGTTTCAAACTTGCCAAATGTTGCCATGTTCCAAAAAACCTCCCTTTTCTATAATTCTATTATAGCACAGATTGACGAAAATGAGAAATTTTCAAGAAAATGTTCGAAAATTCTAATTAAAAAAATACTTGTCATTTTTTATTTTTTATTTTTTTCATTAAAAACACGAAAGGGATTCTTTAAAAAAGATTGAAAGTTGGAAGCTTTGCTTTCTTTTGTCAGCAAACCACTTTATAATAGAGAAGTATTTCTTAAGAAAAGAGAGAAGCGATGAATAAAAATATATTTAGAAACGATAATCGAATTGATTATGGCGTGATTTTACCAGTCTTTTTATTATGTTTAATTGGAATTGCTTCGTTATACGTTGCGTACGATCAAGCACCGATGTTTACCGGAAGCCCCTTGCGTGAAGCGTTTAAGCAAGCAATCTGGTGTGGTGTCGGTATGATTGCAGTTGCCATTATTATGCAAGTTAATGTCAAGTGGCTTTGGAAATTGACGCCGTTCCTTTACTTGAGTGGTTTAGTCGTCATGGGGTTGTTGACGCAATTTTATGACCGTGCAACTTTTGCTTTGACGGGTTCTAGAAACTGGTTTCGTTTTGGAAGTTTTAGTTTTCAACCAGCCGAATTAATGAAAATTGCTGTGATACTGATGTTGGCTTATGTGGTTACGAAACACAATAGTCGCCATCGAAAGAATAAAAGCTTAAAAACCGATGGTATCTTAATTGCCAAAATGTTAGCCGTGATTTTACCAGTTATTATTTTAATTATGATTCAAGATGACTTTGGCACGATGCTCGTATTTATTGCGATCTTAGGCGGCGTATTTTTAATGTCGGGAATTTCATGGAAAATTATTATTCCGACCATTTCAGTGGTCTTATTGATTGGTGCGGGAACGATTTTCCTTGTACTAAGTGACACTGGCCGTGAGTTTTTGTATTCAATTGGCTTTTCAAATTATCAATTTGCTCGAATCGATTCTTGGATTGATCCATTCCATGATGTTCAAGGGAATTCGGCGCAAGTCGCCAATGCCTTAATGGCCATCGGTTCAGGCGGGATGACTGGAAAAGGTTTTAACGTCAGTGATATTTATATCCCGGTACGAGAGTCTGACATGATTTTTACCGTTCCTGCTGAAAATTTCGGTTTTGTTGGCGGTAGTTTTATTATTTTACTTTACTTTGTTTTGATTTATCGAATGTTGCGCGTTTGTTTTGATACAAATAATGAGTTTTATGCGTACATTGCAACGGGAATTATCATGATGATTTTATTCCACGTTTTTGAAAATATTGGCGCAAATATTGGATTACTACCACTGACAGGGATTCCGTTACCATTTATTAGTCAAGGGGGATCGGCTTTGTTGAGTAATATGATGGGTGTCGGTTTAATTTTATCAATGCGTTATCAAATGGAAAAAGGGGCAGAAGTATGATTACGTTATATGGGTATACAAAATGTAGTACATGTCGTGATGCGAAAAAATGGTTAGAGGCAAAAGGTTATGAAGTTGATTTTATTGACCTAGTCCAAGAACCACCGAAAGTAGAACTTTTACAACAATGGATTGAAAATAGTGAATTACCTATCCGCCGTTTCTTCAATACTAGCGGTCAGCTGTATCGAGCAGAGGGCTTGAAAGATTTTATTGATGGCTATACAATAGAGGAAGCTAGTAAAAAGTTAAACAGCAATGGCATGTTGATTAAACGTCCGATTTTAGTAAAAGATAATCAATTTCTAGCAAACGGCTTTAAAGAAGAAGTTTATGAAGGGGTTTTGTGAAAATGAAACAAACATGTTTGAAACGAAAAGATAATTTATGGATCTTATTCAATGGGAGCGAATATGTCATTGGCTTAACCAATGAAGCGCAAGAAGAGTTGGGCGATATTACCTTTGCTGATTTACCAATTGTCAATCAAGAAGTCAAACAAGGCGAAACACTTCTAGAGGTCGAAGCTGAAAAAGCTGTTAATGAATTTTCAAGTCCATTGACAGGCGTTATTTCATCTGTGAATGAAAAAATCGACGCCGATATTACCGTTTTAAATGACAGCGATGAGATGAACGCATGGCTGATTAGTTTAAAAAACGTATCGGAAGAAGAATTTCAAGAATTATAATTAATATCGAAAGAGTAGCGGCTAATAATAGTGCTACTCTTTTTTTAAAGCAAAAAAACCGGAAAACCATCGTGGATTTTCCGGTTAATAGTCTATTATTCAGCAGGAGCAGCTTCTTCTTCGTCTGCTTCTTCTTCAGTTGTGCGAGGTTCGCTAATAGCAACGATTTGTTCGATTGCTTCAGTAATGATTTCGTAGTCATCTGACTTCGGTAAATCAGCAATCGTCAACGCATCACCAATGTTCAATGAAGTAATGTCGACTTCGATGCGTTCTGGTAATTTATCTGGAGTTGCTGAAACGATCACGTTGTATAAGTTTTGTGTTAATAAACCACCGGCTTTAACACCTGGTGCCACCCCAACTAAAACAACTTCGGCTTCAACTTCTGTTACTTCAGACATATCAACGGATAAGAACTCAACGTGAGTAATTTCTTTCGTGAATGTGTCTGTTGTAAATTGATGAATTAATGTATTAATCTTTTCACCATCAATTGTCAATTTGACAACGCTGTTTAGACCTTCTGTTCTTAAAATGCGTTTGAATTCAATTGCGTCGACTGCGATAGGTGTACTTTCGATTTTGTACCCATTAACGATTGCAGGGATCTTTCCTTCGTGACGTAATTTGTTACGGGTTGCGCGTGGGCGCGTACTTCTTTTACTTACTTCCAATGATACTGACATAACTCAATTCCTCCTAATTTTTCTGCCAAAAGACAGTCATTTCGAAGTAAATTTTTGTTACTCTTGCACATTAAAGGTTAGGAGTGCGCACAAAAAGTTGCGCGTAAAAAGGTAGCAAAATGCTACCCAGAAAGGTAAAGTTCACTTTCTCCACCAGCTCATAACACTGTGTGTAGTTAGAAACATATATTTACTTTACCTCTTAACCATAGGACGAATATCAATTTATGTCAAGCCATTGCCTTTTTCTCTCATAATCAAAGTTAAAATTGAGGAGTTTTCTTAACCTTTTTTCTTTTTCCAATACGTCATCTAAGGTATAATCGTTTCAGAAAGAAAGGGAAGGTTATGCGTTTAGATAAATTGATTGAAGAGCAATTACAGACTTCTCGTAAAGAAATGAAGCGCCTTTTCCTACGTAAAAAGGTTAGCGTTGATGGAAAAATCACGCTCAATGATAGTCAAAATGTTGATAGTGAGCTTCATCAAATTGAGGTCGACGGTCAACGTCTTTTAACAAATGAGGTCTATTATTTACTAGCCAAACCAAAAGGCGTGGTTACGGCGAAGCGTGATAGGGAACATCAAACGGTTTTTGATTTATTAAAATCAGAAGCAAAAGTAGACCAATTGGTTCCAGTTGGACGTTTGGATCGGGATACGGAAGGTTTGCTTTTAATGACGAGTAATGGACAGTTAGTTTATGATTTGCTACATCCGACGAAAAAAGTGGTGAAAGTCTATCAAGCAGTCATTAATGAGCATGTAACCCAAGAGGATGTCGAAGCGTTTGCTGAAGGTATTGTATTTTTGGATGGGCCAAAGTGTCAGCCGGCCCAATTAACGATTTTGGCTTACGACGAAAAGACCAACGAAAGCTTCGTCGAATTAGCGATTTCAGAAGGCAAGTTCCATCAAGTTAAAAAAATGTTCTTAGCTTGTGGGAAAAAAGTCATCGCTTTAAAAAGGGTTGCGATGGGGCCTTTACGTTTAGAAAATCTCGAAATGGGAAGTTATCGAAAATTGACAGCGGAAGAGTTGCAACAATTAAAAGCTTATTTCCGCTAAAAATGAATCAAGAAGGGGAATATCAATGCGTTATACCACACTATTATTTGATGTCGACGATACGCTATTAGATTTTCAAGCAGCTGAAAATCAAGCGTTACGAATGTTATTCGAACAAGAAGGATTGGAATTAACAACGGAGTTAGAAAAGATTTATAAAGAATTGAATGAACAGCGTTGGCGTGCTTTTGAGGTAGGGGAAATGTCACGTGAAACGGTTGTTAATGGTCGCTTTGGCGAGTTCTTTGCTCAAATGAATCGCACGGTAGATAGTATAGCGATGGAACAAAAATACCGCTATTTTCTAAACCAAGGCCATCAGTTGTTAGGTAATAGTTTAGCGATTGTTGCTGATTTAGCGCAAAAAGCAGATTTATACGTGGTCTCAAATGGGGTTTCAAAAACACAATACCAACGTTTAGGAGATGCTCAATTATTGCCTTATTTTAAAGAAGTAATTATCTCAGAAGATACCGGTTATCAAAAACCGATGCTGGAATTTTTTGAATACACGTTTAATAAAATTCCTCAATTAAATAAAGAAAAGACAGTTATTATTGGTGATTCTTTGACTTCAGATATTCAAGGAGGAAACAATGCAGGGATTGATACTATTTGGCTGCATCCTTTAGTTGATGCTGACGAGCTAGTCGTTCAACCGACGCATCACATTCAGCGCTTAGAAGAAATTTATGAAATTCTTATGTAAAAAAGGTAGTTTCAACTAGAAATTTTCAGGAACTTGGCTATAATAAATAAGGGATAGAAATCAGGGGAACGAGGGAACGATTGCAATGACCAAGAAAAAACCGATTATTATCGGAGTGAGTGGTGGATCGGGTAGCGGGAAAACAAGTGTGAGCCGCGCGATTTTAAACCATTTCCCAACACACTCGATAATGATGTTAGAACACGACTCTTATTATAAAAACCAAGATCATCTTGATTTTGAAGAACGCCTAAAAACAAATTATGATCATCCGTTTGCTTTTGATACGTATTTATTAATCCAACATCTACAACAATTACAACGATATGAAGCAATTGAAAAGCCAGTTTATGACTATGTCAATCATACGCGTAGTAAAGAAGTAATTGTTCAAGAGCCGAAAGAAGTTATTATTTTAGAGGGAATTTTAATTTTAGAAGACGAAGCGTTGCGTAATATGATGGATATTAAAATCTATGTTGATACGGATGACGATACACGTATTATTCGTCGAATTAAACGCGACATGGAAGAACGTGGTCGGACGTTAGACTCTGTTATTGAACAATATTTGACCGTTGTGAAGCCAATGTACCATCAATTTATTGAGCCAACGAAACGTTACGCAGACATTATTGTGCCTGAAGGTGGCGAAAATTACGTAGCGATTGACTTGATTAATACGAAAATTGAATCGATTTTTGAAAGTAAAGACTAGCTATCCATTTAAAAGTATGCTAGAATTCGCTTTATGCGATGAGCCGAGGAAGACTAGTTTTTACTAGTCCAATCAAACAGAGACACATGAAGAAATTCAACTACCGGATTGTAGGTGTCGGAGGCTTTTATTGTGGAAAATAAAGTCTCTACTAGCAATAGTACTGTCAAAAACACCCCTGAGTATTTATACTCGGGGGTGTTTTTATTTAGTATCGACCAAATAAATGAAACTTTTTAACGACTTACTCACTCTAATAGTATATAGCTTAAAAAATAAGGAGGTTGTCGTGTGTCAAATGATTTATTTTTAGTTAAACGTTCAAAGGCCGGTAACAATGAAGCCTTTGTTCAATTAATGATGAAAAAAGAAAAATTATTATATAATATGGCTCGGAAATTCCTAAAAAATGAAGAAGATATTGCTGATTGTTTACAGGAAACAATGATGGATGCCTTCAAAAATATTAAAAGTCTTAAAAAAGATAAATATTTTGATACTTGGTTATGCCGAATTCTGATTAATAACAGCAATAAAATAATCAATAAAAATAATAGAATTCTTGATTATAAGGCAATTTTGCATGAAGAAAAAAATACGAGCATTGATTCACTTGAACTCAGAAACCTGTTGCTATCGTTAGATTCAAAATATAGTGTCCCATTAGTCCTTTATTACTACAACGGTTATTCGATTAAGGAAATCAGTGAGATCCTTGATTTGCCTATCAATACGATAAAAACAAGGTTGGCCAGAGCCAAGTCACGATTAAAAATACAACAATTTAAGGAGGAATAATCATGAGTCTATCTGAAAAAAATCTTAAAGAAACAATCTTAAAAGAAGAAGAATTATCCATGATTGTACGAAATAGATTGGATGCAACTTATAAGGATATCCTAAAAGAAGAATCTTCTAAAATGATAAAACCTAAATTTAGGTATATCTACCCATTGATTGCCGTATTTAGTTGTATCGTTATCATTAGCATAACTCCCCTTGGATTGGCTGCGGTTAATTTACTTAGGTTTGGAGATTTCACCTCGAATAATTTGAAACAAAGTCAATTTATTAATAGGGCCTTTTCTTCTGATATCGATCAAAATATTCACATTCAGCTACAAGAACATTATTTTGATAACAATGCGCTAGGTCTGCATTTCTCTATCAAATTACCGAGAGATTCTAAATTATTAGCGAGTGATATAGAAGATTATGATTTAACGTTTGCGATATCCAACAAAGAAAATCAAACGATTATTAATTTTAATATGGATGACCGAGATGTTTTAGATAACATTCAATCGGTCAATGTCGATCACGCTATCGATCGAGAAACGAATACATTAGAAATGACGTATCGATTACGCGCGAAAGAAACTGGGGAATTGTTTGATATAAAGGATGCAACTCTCACAATTGGAAGTATTTCAGGAGTTAAAAATCGAGTGAGGACTCCAGGCGAAAACCATCTATCCATTGAAGAAATCAAAGGTGATTGGACATTTCCTATTGATTTAACAACAAAGGAATTTGATCCAATAGAATTCTTCTCATCCGAGGAGCAATCGTACGGAGTCCATAGCGCCATTGCCTATCCAACATCATTTATCGTCCATCTTTCAAAAGATGGTTTTGAACAGTTCTCTAGTCAACAAGAAAACGGAACGTTTCAATTAAAAGTCATAAATGGCGAAAAATAACAAACTTATGAACCTAAAACAACAAAAATCAATCATCAAAATAATCAAGAATTTTTTGAAATGACGTTTGAGTACTCTGGCTACGATCAACTTTCGGAAGTTACTTTGGTTATTAATAATAAAGAGGAAGTCTTGTTATCAAAAAAATAGATTGAATCTCACAAGTTAATTATAAATAAAAAAAGTTCCCAGTATTTCACTTGGGAACTTTTTAAGACTACTCTTCGTTTTGTTTAGTAATTTTCTTTTGTAAGTACAAGTCGTAATCACGTGCTGCGGGAATAAGCAAGTTGGCGATACCACAAATAATTGTTCCGACACCGGCGATTACAAATAATTTTTCAACGCCGATTGCGTCGGCTAAAGGACCCGCAAATATTAAACCTACTGGACCAGTAATACTCATTAAAGAGTTTAAAACGCCAAGAACGCGACCGAGATATTCTGGTTCGTAACTTTGTTGAATCATCGCCATCAGTAAAGTGTTGAAAAATGGTGTTGCTAATCCAGCAATTGTGTTTAAGGCAACGAACCAAAGAAAACCTGTTTGATTCCCGGGTAAGAAGCCACTCATCGTAAAAGTCAGACCGATAATCGCATATGAAATTAACACCGGAATCATACGGTTTTTCCATTTACCAAAAATTCCGATGAAAGCTCCACCCATTAACATACCGACAGAAAAGACAACTTCGATGATACCGGCTTGACCGACTGTTCCTTGAAAATAGTCCATCGTCATTAAGGGATACATACTAACTGCCGGCATAAAAATTAATGTGAAAGCCGAACCGAGTAGAGTAATGTACCAAAGTCCTTTATTTTTGATTAACAGTGAAAAGCCAAGTTTGGTATCCGTTAAAAGATGAACTCGCTCACCTAATGCTTGTGTTTGTGGGATACGTACGAATAGCAATAAGCCGATTCCAAAGATTGCGCCCAAGACGTCTAGTAGAATTAATCGATTCATTGGCACGACCGCAAATAAAAAAGCACCAAGCGCCGGAGCGATAATCATATTGGCTGATTGTACCATGCCTAATTGACCATTTACTCGGGTGATTTCTTTTTGTGGAACCATTTGCGGTAAAATCGATTGGATGGTTGGCATTTGAAAAGTCTGAGCAATTGAACGCATAAAAAGTGAAATAAATACGAGCCATAGTGGGAAAGTATCAGAAATTGTTCCGGCTAGTGATAAAGTGAGTGCGAAGATTGCGACGATGATATCGGTCACAATTAATAGCCGCTTTTTGTTGAGACGATCGACAAAGGGGCCCACGAAAGGGCTGAGTAAAACCATCGGGATCATCCCGAGCAAGGTAGCTAAACTTAAGACCGTCGCAGAGCCTGTTTCTTTCGTCAAATACCAGATGATGGCGTATTGGACAACCATACTTGTAATCCCTGAGAGAAATTGGCCTGTTAAAAACAAGCGAATATTTTTTTGCCACCCAGTTAAGTCAAAGTTTGACGGTACTGATTGTTGATTTTCCATAAGTCCTCCAAATGTTAAATTGTCCAGGGCCAGATTCTGATTGATAGTAGGTTTAGTTTACACTAATTTATCGTTGAAAAATATCGATTAGCTCCTTTTTTTTACTTTTCTTTTTGGATGTGCCTTGGTCGACTTTGACGTGTTATAATCGTACTAATAAGGATTCGAGGAGAGATGAAATGATTAATTATGGAATTGTTAGTACGGCGAGTATTGTTCCTCGTTTTGTGACAGGTATTAAAGAAAGCGCTGAGGGTCAAGTTGTGGCTATTGCTGCACGTGAATTAGACAAAGCGCAAAAAATGGCGGAAGAATTAGCGATTCCTCAAGCGTATGGCAGTTATGCTGAATTGTTTGCAGATGAGACGATTGATGTGGTTTACATCGCTACTTACAATCGTGGACATTATCCGGTAGCTAAAGAAGCTTTGCTAGCGGGTAAACATGTTTTACTAGAAAAACCTTTCACATTGACGCTCGATGAGGGTGAGGAACTATTTGCTTTAGCACAGGCCAATCAATGCTTTATTATGGAAGCACAAAAAGCAGTTTTTTTACCGATTACCCAAAAAGTCAAAGAAACAATCGCTTCTGGTAAAATTGGCGCGGTTAAATATATGAAAGCTTTTATGGCCTTTCAAAGCGGTCGCACAATTCCATGGTTTCACTCATTAGAAGCAGGAGGCGGTGCGTTGTATGGCTCAGGAAGCTACCCAATTGAATACATGCAATACGTCACGGGTGCAAAAATTAGTGAAGTTTCAGGAACAGCCGTGATGGCACCGGGAGAATCGGACAGTCAATGCGACGTCAGTATTTTATTTGAAGGTGGGATACAAGGGAATCTTTTTATCACAATTGAATTTGCTGAAGACAGCCAGTTTGTTATTTATGGCGAAAAAGGCAAAATCGAAATTCCGCATTTTTGGCGGGCACAAGAGATGACGATTACGACTGATAATGACAAAGAGGACATACAGTTACCTCATCAAAATGAGTTTGTTTTTGAAGTTGATCACGTGAATAATTGTTTAGCCAAAGGTTTGTCGGAAAGTCCAGTGATGACGGCGGATCTAACGTTGCAGACGGTAGAACTAGTTGAAAAAATGTACCAACAATGGGAACAAGATTAAAGAACGAGTGAATTTTTTGGTATATTGCTCAAAAAAATTGAAATCGAATGGTTTCTATGTTTAAGTAGAGGGGAACAAAATAGGAGAAAAGAAAGTGAGTTTTATATCTTGGAAAGTAGAAAATTATTAGCTTTTGATATTGATGGAACGATTCTAGATTCAAACAAGCGTCCACTAGCCAGTACGATAGAGGCCTTACAAACCTTACGTGATGCCGGACACTTTGTGACGTTGGCAACGGGGCGTAGCCGTTATTTAGCGGAGACGGTTATTCGTGAGCTTGACTTTGAAAATTATATTTTATGCAATGGTTCAGCGGCATTTTTAAATCATCAACAAGTGTTTAAAGAGACGCTGGCGACAGATAGTTTGCAACAATTGATTGAATTTTGCCAAGAATTGAAAATCGATACTTCTTTAATTCACCTCGATTCATCGAAACGTTTAAGTAGTTTTGATATGGAAAAAATGGAAGAAGCGATGACTTCTTTTGGTTCGCATGCTTCAGAATTAGGATACTTAAATGAGAAAGATGATGTCTACCAAGCATTAGCATATTATGATCAAAGTTTTGATGCAATGTTCGATGGGCAATACCCTGGTTTAAATTTTGTTCGTTGGCATGAAAAGTGTGTCGATGTCGTACCGGAAAATGGCTCAAAAGCAAGAACGATTTTAGCGATGGCGGATCGCCTTGAAATTTCTAGAGAAGATATTATTGGCTTTGGCGATGGTTTAAACGATCGCGAAATGCTACGTGAAGTTGGAATGGGTGTCGCGATGGGCAATGCCTTAGAAATTGTTAAACAAGATGCTGACCTCGTTACGAAAGATAATAATTCAGATGGCATTTGGCATGCATTACAAGAATTGAAATTAATTTAATGATAGATACTTGAGGAGGACTTTATGAAAATTGCATTGATTGCTCATGACCGAAAAAAAGATTTAATGGTTAAACTGGTGACGGCTTACCGTCCAATTTTAGCTAAGCATCAACTATTTGCAACTGGAACAACTGGTGGCAGAATTGCCGATGCAACAGGTTTACCGATTCATCGCTTTAAATCGGGTCCGTTAGGCGGCGACCAACAAATTGGCGCGATGATTTCTGAAGACGAGATGGACATGGTGATTTTTTTACGTGATCCATTAGCGGCACAACCACACGAACCAGACGTGACGGCTTTAATTCGTCTATCGGATGTCTATGAAATTCCTTTAGCAACCAATATTGGTACAGCTGAAATTTTATTGCGTGGCTTAGATGCTGGTTTTGCTGATTTTCGTGAAGTTGTCCATGAAGGCGATCGTCGTCCGATTTCAATTTAAAAACCGTTAGATGTTTCGACTTGAGCCAATCGAGTGGGAGCATCTTTTTTATCGATAAGAGGTCAAATCTTAAAAGGATTTCAGGAAGCTTTTTTTTCTAAGATAAAACCGATATAATAGGTAAAGATGTAAAATGAGAAGAGAAGAGGAAGTTTTTTGAGAATTTTATTTATTGGTGATGTCGTCGGCTCAATTGGAAGACAAGCCATTTCAGAATATGTACCACAATTAAAAAAGAAATACCGTCCACAAGTGACGATCGTTAATGGTGAGAATGCGGCATCGGGTCGCGGTATCACTGAAAAAATTTATAAAGGCCTCTTACAAGACGGCGCCGATGTCATTACACTAGGCAACCATGCTTGGGATAATCGTGATTTATTTGAGTTTATTGCTGATGCAAAAAAACTTGTGCGTCCGGCCAATTTTCCAGATGGCGTACCTGGTGTTGGGGTTGTTTATACGAAAGTGAATCAATTAGAACTAGCGGTTATTAATTTACAAGCGCGCACGTTCATGGTGGCTTTGGATGATCCTTTTACTAAAATGGATGAAATTTTAGCTCAAGTCGGCGAACGGACACCGTTTATTTTTGTCGATTTCCATGGCGAAGCAACGAGCGAAAAACAAGCGATGGGTTGGTATTTAGATGGTCGTGTTTCGGCAGTTGTTGGTACACATACGCACGTTCAAACCAACGATGCGCGGATTTTACCGAAAGGGACGGCTTATTTAACCGATGTGGGAATGACTGGTCCGTATGATGGTGTTTTAGGTATGAAAAAAGAAGCAGTTATCGAAAAATTTATTACAGCTTTACCACGTCGCTTTGAAGTGGTTGAAAGTGGTCGTTCGCTATTATCCGCGTGTGTGATTGATATCGATGATCAAACCGGAAAAGCCAAAAAAATTCAGGCGTTTCAAATTAGTGAAGACCGTCCGTTTATGATGTAAGGAGGAACCGTCGTGGGGTATCTAGAAGAAGAACAAGCCTTACAGGCAGAAGTTGAAAAAATGTTGGCCTTATTAAATACGCATGAAAGTGTTCAAACATTTAAAGAAGTTCAAAGTAAAGCACAAAATCATGCGGGCTTAAAAGAACTTGAAGAAAAAATTAAACGCGCACAAAAAGATGCAGTTGCATACGCGCATTACGATAAACCAGAAGCTGAAAAGCAATCAGTTGCAGAAATCAATGCGTTAAACAAAGCTTATAAAAATCATCCGCTCGTTGAAAATTATCGCGAACGCTTAGTGGAAGCCGATGAATTATTGCAACATGTTTCAACGATGATTCAAAAAGAAGTCAATCAGCGTATTGAAGGGGAGGAATATGATGCCTCAAAAGACTAAACATACACCGATGATGGAACAATACTTTGGCATTAAAGCTTCTTATCCTGATGCGTTTTTATTTTATCGTCTTGGCGATTTTTATGAATTATTTTATGAAGATGCGATTGAAGTGTCGCAGCTACTAGAGCTAACATTAACAAGCCGGAACAAAAATGCCGATGACCCGATTCCAATGTGTGGGGTTCCTCATCATGCAGCGAGTGGTTATATTGACACGCTTGTCCAACAAGGTTATAAAGTAGCGATTTGTGAGCAAGTTGAAGACCCAAAAACAGCCAAAGGGATGGTTAAGCGTGAAGTGGTTCAACTCGTTACACCAGGTACTGTTATGGAAGGGCGAGGATTATCGGCCAAAGAAAACAACTATTTGGTGGCTTTGGCTTTTAGCGATCGAACTTTCCAATTAGCTTATGTCGATTTAACAACGGGAGAATTAAAAGTAGCGAGCCTAGCAAATGAGGAAGATGTCCTAAACGAGGTGGCTGTGTTAAAAGCTCGGGAAGTTCTTTTAACGAGTGCTGTTCCAGAAACAACGACCGAATTACTCGAAAAACGCTTAGGATTAATCTTCTCGGTACAAGAAGAGTCAGAAGAATCCACGGAATTTACTTTCCTAACGCAAGATTTAAGTGAAACGTTGACCCCTGTAACATTAAAACTACTGGCTTATTTAAGCCGGACACAAAAACGCAGCTTGGATCATTTGCAAAAAGCGGTGGAATACCAAGTCGATCATTTCTTAAAATTGGACTACTATTCGAAATTTAACTTAGAACTAACCCAATCGATTCGCACGGGTAAAAAGCAAGGAACATTATTATGGTTACTAGATGAAACGAAAACGGCGATGGGCGGTCGTTTGTTAAAACAATGGATCGATCGTCCATTAATTCATCAGAGTCAAATTGAAATGCGGCAAAATCAAGTGGCTTCTTTATTGGATGCTTTCTTTGAACGAGGCGATTTACAAGAAACCTTGAAGAAAGTTTATGACTTGGAGCGTTTAGCGGGACGGGTGGCTTTTGGCAATGTCAACGGTCGTGATTTATTGCAATTAAAAACCTCGTTGCAACAAGTTCCTTTTATTCGTCAAATTTTATCAGGTTTGGATGAAGGACAATGGCGTGACTTACTTGTCCACATTTCACCTTTAGAAGAATTGGTTTCGTTAATTGAGCGGGGAATTCATGAGGATGCGCCTTTAGCGATTACTGAAGGAAATATCATTAAAACAGGCTTTAATCAGCAACTCGATCAATACCGTGAGGCGATGCACTCCGGTAAGAAATGGTTAGCTGAACTAGAAGCTAAAGAACGCCAAGCAACTGGCATTAAAAATTTAAAAATTGGTTTTAACCGAGTGTTTGGTTATTATATCGAAATTACCAAATCGAATTTGGGAGCTTTAGAGGAAGGTCGTTATGAACGCAAGCAGACACTAGCAAATTCGGAGCGTTTCATCAGTCCCGAGTTGAAGGAAATCGAGACATTGATTTTAGAAGCAGAAGAAAAATCAGTGGATTTAGAATATCAACTCTTTTTAGCGATTCGTGAAGAAGTGAAACAAAGTATCGAAAAGCTACAAACATTAGCGCAGGCATTGAGTGCTGTGGATGTCTTGCAAAGTTTTGCAACCATCAGTGAAAAATATCAATACATTCGTCCACAGTTTAATCAACAGCAAACATTGAGGATTACTGAGGGTCGACATCCTGTAGTTGAAAAAGTATTAGGTCATCAAGAATATATTCCAAACTCGATTGAAATGGATGCTGAAACATTGATTCTATTAATTACCGGTCCTAATATGTCAGGTAAAAGTACCTACATGCGTCAGTTGGCTTTAACAGTCATCATGGCACAAATGGGCTGCTTTATTCCAGCAGAGTCGGCTGAAATGCCAATTTTTGATCAGATCTTTACCCGAATCGGAGCGAGCGATGATTTAATTGCTGGTCAAAGTACCTTTATGGTTGAAATGATGGAAGCTAATCATGCGTTGCAACATGCGACACCAAACAGTTTAATTTTATTTGATGAATTAGGCCGTGGGACGGCAACCTATGATGGGATGGCTCTGGCACAAGGGATTATTGAATACATTCATCAAGAGGTGAAGGCTAAGACCTTATTTTCAACCCATTATCATGAGTTGACGGTTTTAGACGAAGAGTTATCACGTTTAAAAAACATTCATGTAGGGGCCGTTGAACAAGAGGGTGAAGTTGTCTTCTTACATAAAATGATGGCGGGTCCGGCAGATAAGAGTTACGGGATTCATGTAGCGAAAATTGCAGGACTTCCTAAAAAGCTTTTAGAACGAGCGGATTACATCTTGATGAATTTAGAAAATGGGCACCAGCACTTAAGTACACCGACACCGCCTGTTGAACAATTGTCCTTATTTAGTGAAAGCAATGAAATCGAAACACAAGTGATTGATGAGTTGAAGGCTTTGAATGTTTTAGAAATGACGCCTTTGGACGCGATCAATGCTTTGCATCAGTTACAAAAGAAAATTAAGTAGAAAGAAGGTTGCTTATGGGAAGGATCCAAGAACTATCAGAAAGTTTAGCGAATCAGATTGCTGCCGGAGAAGTTGTGGAACGTCCCGCTTCCGTCGTTAAAGAGCTAGTCGAAAATGCGATTGATGCCGGAAGTACGCAAATTGATATCCTTTTAGAAGAAGCGGGTTTAAAAAAGATTCAAATTATTGATAACGGTGAAGGAATCGCCAAAGACGATGTAGGCAGTGCTTTTAAGCGCCATGCAACGAGTAAAATCCATACGCGCAATGATTTGTTTCGGATTCGGACACTGGGGTTTCGAGGTGAGGCCCTACCAAGTATTGCTTCCGTTTCTGAAATTACCTTAGAGACGGCGGTCCAAAACGAGGACCAAGGTAGTTATTTATCATTAAAAGGTGGTAAAGTAGTCGAAGAACGTCCAAGTTCATTGCGTAAAGGCACAAAAATTACCGTCGAGAATTTGTTTTTTAATACACCTGCACGCTTAAAATATGTCAAATCACTCCAAACAGAACTAGCCAACGCTGGAGATATTGTTAACCGCTTGGCCTTGAGTCATCCAGAAGTGGCTTTTCGACTGGTCCATGATGGAAATCGGATGTTGACGACACCTGGTAATGGTGATTTAAAACAATGCATTGCCGGAATTTATGGTGTAGATACAGCTAAAAAAATGCGTGAGATTAAAAATCAAGATTTGGATTTCAAGATACATGGTTACTTCTCTTTACCTGAAGTAACACGTGCTAGTCGGAATTACTTATCAATTATTATTAATGGGCGCTACATTAAAAATTTCTTATTGAATCGAGCGATTATTGAAGGCTATCGTTCCAAATTAATGGTCGGACGTTTCCCAATTGCGATTATTGAAATTCAAATGGATCCATTACTAGTCGATGTGAATGTCCATCCCACAAAACAGGAAGTTCGTTTATCAAAAGAAAAAGAACTTTCGCAACTTATTTCATCGACTATCCAAGAAGCGTTAAAAGATGAAGTCTTAATTCCGAAAGTGAACTATCAAGAAATTGTTAAAAAGGCACCCGCTAAAAAAATTCCAGCTGAGCAATTAGCAATGGATTTTCGAGAAGCGGGTACACCTAAAACCGATTTACAATTTAATCCAATGACGGGTGAGTTTTTTATAAAAGAAGTACCTGTCATAAATGTGGATAACTCTGTGGATAGTTTAAGTGGAAAAAGTGTAAAACTTCCAATTGGTGAAATGAATAATCAAGAAGTACCCCCACCAACAGTGTTTGAAGAACCCAATGAAAAATCAAATGATTCTGCTCAAGTTGATAACTTTGTGGATAACTCTTCCTATATAATAGAAGAAACTGAAAATAACCCATCTGAAGAAGTCATAAAATCAAGCTTTCCTGCATTAGAATATTTTGGTCAAATGCATGGAACCTATCTCTTTGCTCAAAGTAATGAAGGACTTTATATTATCGATCAACACGCGGCACAAGAGCGGATAAAATATGAATACTATCGTAAAGAAATTGGAAAAATGGGCGATGCACTTCAAAGTTTGTTAGTGCCGATAGTTCTAGAGTACCCGCACGATGAATGGGTAAAGATTACCGAGCGACAAGCGATCCTAGAGGAAGTTGATATTCATTTAGAAACGTTTGGAACAAATAGTTTTATCGTTCGTGAACATCCAACATGGTACGAAACAGGTAAAGAAGAAGAGATTACTCGTGAGATTATTGAAATTGTTTTAGAGACAGGTCAAATTGATTTAGCTAAGTTTCGAGAAGAAACAGCCATTATGATGAGTTGTAAACGATCGATTAAAGCCAATCATTATTTAAATGATCAACAAGCCCGAGTGTTACTTGCTGACTTGGCTAAAACCGAAAACCCATTTAATTGTCCTCATGGTCGACCAGTGCTCATTCAATTTACAAATCGAGAAATGGAAAGAATGTTTAAACGTATCCAAGACTCGCATTAATATGGGACTAGAGTAGAAGATTGAAAAGTTCAATTTTCTACTCTAGTTTTTTCCTACTATATAAAGGCTAAAATAAAAATAGAACGAAAAAAATAGAAAGCGAATTCTTTAAGAAAGTTTTAAAAGTAGTGTTGACAGAGGTTGTTCTAAGTGGTAAATTAGACAACGTTGGTTTGAACGTAACAAATTAAAACCAAACATAAAATAACAAACATCTATTTTTAGATAACTTTGAAAGTGTTGAAAAATAAATAAAAAATATTTAAAAAGTTGTTGACAAATAACGGTGGTATTTGTTATTATAAGTGAGTTGCAGTAAACGAGTAATCGTAGCGCTCGATAAACCACTATTAATTTAGTAGGATTGTAAAAGTCGCTTCATGCAACAATGTAGACCTTTGAAAACTGAACAAAGCAAGCAAAACAAACAACAAACGTGTAGAATGTTTCTTTATAGA
>NZ_JBHSGT010000062.1:0-28749 GCF_042654605.1 Enterococcus eurekensis | reverse complement strand
CGACCTCCAAAAGTTAGATTTTTAGGTCTAACTTTTGGGGGTCGGCTCACACACTGGAGGTTTTGATTATCCGTAAAACTTAGAAGAATACGATCGCGATAATTATAAAAATTTCTGTAACCATAAGCAATTCGTTTAATCAGCTTGATTTTATTAATTGAACCTTCCAAGGAACCGTTGCTTAAGGGGGATTGGAAAGTGTTTTTAATTCGTGGTAGGTGTTTCTTTAAGGTAAGAATGGACGTCTCCATACTAGGTGAAAGCTCGTGTTTTTTCGTCATCAAAATGAGGTCTTTAAACCCTTCATAATCGTTTTTCTTTGAACAATAAAGTAAGTCTTGATAAAGTTGATAGGTCTCTTTTAATTGAGAATTAAGGCTCAATAAATAATCCATAATTTCTGTTTCCGTTATCACTTTCTTAAAGAGACGATGATAGTGGTACGTTTGGTAATCTAAGTCATTGGATTCTTTTAGAAAGAGTTTCCAGTATTGCTTTAATTTTCGATAGTCTTTCGCTACACTCGGCGAAGCCGTGCGATATGTATTCATTGTTTTAATTCTTGTGACGTTGAGTGCGCGATTGATTAGTTGAACGAGATGAAAACGATCAATGACGACGGATGCATTCGGAAATAATTCTTTCACAAGTTTAAAATAACCGGCATTCATATCGACGACAATCGCTTTTACCTTTAACCTTTCTTTTAAAGAGTATCTTAAAAAATGCTCTTTAATCGACTTCGAGAAGTTATCGATTAATATATCAATGATTTTATGTGAGGAAGCATTTGAATAAATGAAGCTATATTTCCCCTTTTTATTTTTAGTCGATGTGAACTCATCAAAACAAAGGGTTTCAGGTAATGATTTGAATTGATTTCTTTGTTCCTCACCAGCTTTTCGAAGGATTCGTATGACTGTCGTGCTAGAAATGGCATGTCGCTTAGCGATATCCTTAAAAGAGGAGGCATCAGACAGCTCAAAAAGTACGGACTGCTTCAAACGACGTGCAATAAAACAATGCTTTTCAAATTCCAATGATTCCGCTAGGAAACTCGCTCCACATTGACGGCATAGGAAACGCTGTTTTCTTAAAAAGAGGTAGGTAGGGTATCGAGTGTGGCTAATCCATTTTATTTTCGAGAGCATAAAACCATTCTTTACAATCGAGTGATTGGTGTTCCCCTTTTTACATTCCTTACAACCCTCTGGCTGGTAGGTGAGCTTTGCGTGATAAACTTTTGATTTTCTGCCTTTTATCACAAGTTCCTCACAAAATAAATGATCAAAAGTAATATTTTTATCTTTTAAATCAATGCTTTTTCGTATACAATCGTTATGAGATATAAGAATCATCCTTTCAAAATGTGGTGTCGATACTATCATTTTAACGGAGAAATTCTTATGTTTCTATTTTTTTCTAAAAAAATAGATGTGAACGAATTTCTTCATCCACATCAAAAATTATACAGCCCTAATCTTAAGAATGATAGAAGGTAAAAGCTGAGTTTGGCTTTTACCTTTTTTGTTATAAATAAGGCTAAAATAGAATCTTCTTTTATATGGAATCAATAGAAAATGTAGCAATCGCAAGGAACACGTGATAAAATGGAATGAAGAAACTTATCATACTTAACTTGAATAAGAATTGAATTAAAAGGAGATATACGTTGTAATGGCCAATTTTTTTAAGAATTTAATTGAAAACGATAAAAAAGAATTAAAGCGCCTTGACGAAATGGCGAATAAAATTGAATTGCTAGCAGATGAAATGAGCGGGTTATCAGATGCTCAATTACAAGAAAAAACAAATGAATTTCGTACACGTTACCAAAACGGTGAGACTTTAGACGAATTATTAACCGAGGCTTTTGCAGTGGTTCGTGAAGCGGCAAAACGTGTTTTAGGGTTATATCCATACCATGTACAGTTAATGGGTGGAATTGTTCTACATGACGGAAACATACCTGAGATGAGAACCGGTGAAGGAAAAACTTTAACAGCAACGATGCCGGTTTATTTAAATGCATTGACGGGCGAAGGAGTGCACGTTGTAACGGTCAATGAATATTTGGCCACACGTGACTCAACAGAAATGGGTGAGTTATATAACTTTTTAGGAATGACAGTTGGCCTAAACATCAACTCAAAATCTTCAGAAGAAAAGCGTGAAGCGTATGCTTGCGATATTACTTATAGTACCAATAACGAACTAGGTTTTGATTACTTACGTGATAACATGGTGGTTTACCGAAATCAAATGGTGCAACGCCCATTAAACTTTGCCATTGTCGATGAAGTCGACTCAATTTTAATTGATGAAGCACGTACACCTTTAATTATTTCAGGACAAGCAGAAAAATCAACTGCCCTTTATGAGCGAGCGGACAACTTTGTTAAACGCTTAAAAGCCGATGAAGATTATAAAATTGATATTCAATCAAAAACAATTACATTAACCGAAGCTGGAATTGAAAAAGCAGAAGAAACATTCGCTTTAGATAACTTATATGATATTGAAAATACGGCATTGACTCATCACTTAGATCAATCGTTGCGTGCCAATTATATTATGATAAGAGACATTGATTATGTCGTTCAAGAAGGCAAAGTTCTTATCGTTGACCAATTTACTGGACGTATTATGGATGGCCGTCGATATTCAGATGGATTACACCAAGCAATTGAAGCCAAAGAAAACGTTGAAATTGAAGATGAAACCAAAACAATGGCTTCAATCACTTTCCAAAACTTCTTCCGTATGTATAAAAAGCTTGCGGGGATGACTGGAACAGCTAAAACAGAGGAAGAAGAATTTAGAGAAATTTATAATATCCAAGTGATTCAAATTCCAACAAACCGTCCAATTATTCGTGATGACCGTCCTGATTTACTTTATCCAACTTTACAAAGTAAATTTGTCGCTGTTGTCCAAGACATTAAAGAGCGTTATCGTAAAGGACAACCTGTCTTGGTTGGTACGGTTGCTGTAGAAACTTCAGAATACTTATCTGATTTATTAAATCATGCAAAAGTTCCGCATGAAGTCTTGAATGCGAAAAATCATTTTAAAGAAGCTGAAATTATTTTAAACGCTGGACAAAAAGGCGCTGTTACCATTGCGACAAATATGGCTGGTCGAGGAACAGATATTAAGCTCGGTTTAGGTGTAGCGGAATTAGGTGGCCTAGCTGTAATCGGTACGGAACGTCATGAGTCTCGTCGTATTGATAATCAGTTACGTGGACGTTCTGGACGTCAAGGAGATCCTGGTGTTTCACAATTCTACTTATCATTAGAAGATGACCTCATGCGTCGTTTCGGTTCTGATCGAATCAAAGCCTTTTTAGATCGTATGAATATTGATGAAGAAGATAGTGTGATTCAAAGTAAAATGTTAACAAAACAAGTTGAATCGGCTCAAAAACGCGTTGAAGGTAACAACTATGATACCCGTAAAAATGTTTTACAATATGATGACGTAATGCGTGAGCAACGTGAAGTAATCTATCGTCAACGTCAACAAGTCATTATGGAGACAGAAGACTTATCACCACAATTAATGGGAATGGTTCAACGTACAATTGATCGAGCTGTTGATGGTCATGTCTCGCTTGACGCTAATACATTGAATTACGAAGGAATCGTCGATTTTGCCGGCGGTGTCTTAGTCCATGAAGATAGTATTTCAGTCGCTGACTTAGAAGGTAAAACAGCTGATGAAGTCAAAGCGTATCTATTAGCAAGAGCACAAGAAAAATTTGACGAAAAAGCTTCTCATTTAAATAGTCCAGAGCAATTACTGGAATTTGAAAAAGTCGTTATTTTACGTGTAGTTGATGCGAAGTGGACAGATCACATCGATGCAATGGATCAATTACGCCAATCGGTTGGCTTACGTGCATATGGTCAAAACAATCCATTAGTTGAGTATCAAACAGAAGGATATTCAATGTTTGAAGCAATGGTCGGTGCGATTGAATATGATGTGACTCGTTTATTTATGAAAGCTGAGATTCGTCAAAACGTTCAAAGAGAACAAGTCGCTCCCGTAGAAGAAAAAATGAATGCACCAGTTGCAAATCAAGAAGCGTTTGCTCAAGTTGGACGTAATGATTTGTGTCCATGTGGCAGCGGGAAAAAATTCAAAAACTGTCATGGCAGAAACAAACTAGTATAAAATCAAATTGCTAGGGCAGGGAACTGTCCTAGCTTTATTTTTGAAGCAAAGGCATTCAATAAAAAAGAAAGAAGGAATTACAATGGAATTAGCAGAAATCCGTCACCAACTTGCGGACTTGAACCAAAAAATTATTAGCTTTAGGGGGTCTCTTTGACTTAGATCGTCTAGAAGAAGAAATTGCTGAAGTTGAACATCAAATGAGTGAACCAGGATTTTGGGATGATAGTATCGCTGCGCAAAATGTGATTAATACCCACAATGCCAACAAAGATACTTTCGGACGTTTCCATCATTTAGAAACAAAAATCGAAGAGCTGGAATTATTATTAGAAATGGTTCAAGAAGAGCCTGATGGAGAGACGGAAGAAGAATTAGTCAATGAAATTCAGTCGTTAACGGATGAAATGAATTTGTATGAATTGTCTTTATTACTAGACGGACCGTACGATCACAACAATGCGATTATCGAATTGCATCCAGGTGCGGGTGGAACGGAGTCTCAAGATTGGGGCAGTCTTCTTTTAAGAATGTATCAACGTTGGATTGATCAGCAAGGATTTAAAATGGAAGTACTCGATTATCAAGATGGTGATGAAGCTGGAATTAAGAGTGTAACCTTACTTGTTAAAGGTTACAATGCTTATGGTTATTTAAAATCAGAAAAAGGAGTACATCGTCTTGTACGGATTTCACCTTTTGATTCTGCTAAACGGCGTCATACTTCTTTTTGTTCCGTGGATGTCATGCCAGAATTAAACGATTCAATTGATGTAACGATTCATTCAGATGATTTGAAAGTCGATACGTATCGTGCCAGTGGTGCCGGTGGCCAGCATGTTAATAAAACGGACTCTGCTGTTCGAATTACGCATATTCCAACTGGGATTGTTGTAGCGAGTCAAGCGCAACGGTCACAATTAAAAAATAGAGAACAAGCGATGAGTATGTTAAAAGCGAAACTGCACCAATTAGAAGTTGAAAAACAAGAACAAGAGGCTGCTTCAATCCGTGGAGAACAATTAGAAATTGGCTGGGGTTCACAAATTCGTTCTTATGTCTTCCATCCTTATTCAATGGTTAAAGATCATCGAACGAATTATGAAACTGGAAATATTCAAGCTGTAATGGATGGCGAGATTGATGGATTTATCGATGCCTACTTAAAAATGCGATTAAATGGCAATAATGCTTAAAAATGATTGAAATGCAATCAAATTGTAATGTTATGAAAGCTTATTGAAACATAGCAATGCTATAATATGCCAGTACGAACAAAAAAGGTGGAGAGATAAATATGATAGAAATGCAGGATGTAATGAAAAAGTATTCAAATGGTACAACTGCGATTCGTAATCTTTCGGTTTCAATTGAACAAGGCGAATTTGTTTACGTCGTTGGCCCAAGTGGCGCTGGAAAATCTACATTTATTAAATTAATGTATCGTGAAGAAAAAGCCACAAAAGGCGTGTTAAACGTTGCGGGCTATGATTTGCTGAAAATTAAAAATAAAGAAGTTTCAAGCTTGCGACGTGAAATCGGAGTCGTTTTCCAAGATTACAAATTGTTACCAAAGAAGACGGTCTATGAAAATGTTGCATACGCAATGCAAGTAATTGGGCGCAAACCACGTGAAATTAAAAAACGCGTGATGGAAGTCTTAGACTTAGTGGGTCTTAAACATAAAGTCCGTGTATTCCCAAGTGAATTATCTGGTGGGGAACAACAAAGGGTATCCATTGCTCGAGCAATTGTTAATATGCCCAAAGTATTGATTGCCGATGAACCAACAGGAAACTTAGACCCTGAAAATTCATGGGAAATTATGAAACTAATTGACCGTATCAATGCTCAAGGAACGACAATTGTGATGGCAACTCATAATAGTACGATAGTCAATACTATCCGTCATCGTGTTATCGCGATAGAAAACGGTCGAATTATTCGTGACCAAGTAGAAGGAGAGTATGGATACGATGATTAGAACTTTTTTTCGACATGTATTAGAAAGTATTAAAAGTTTGCGACGTAATGGTTGGATGACCGTATCATCTATCAGTGCCGTTGCTATTACCTTAACTCTGCTTGGCATTTTCTTAACGATTATTTTAAATACAGTCAAGTTAGCTGAGGATATGGAAAATAACGTTGAAGTGTCGGTTTTTATTTCTTATGGAACAACGAAAGAAGAGCAAGATGAGCTAGAGAAAAACTTAAAAGCAATCCCGCATGTGGCCTCTGTTGAGTTTTCAAGTCAAGACGATGAGTTAGACCGTGTAAAAGAGTCTTATGGTGATGTTTGGGGTTTATTTGAACAGGATAATCCATTACTAGATGTTTTCATCCTGCAAGCTGAAGAACCTCAATATGTAAAATCGATTACAGAAGAAGCTAAGAAATATAAAAAAGTTGTACATAAAGCAACTTATGGTGAAGATTTATCGGACAAGATTTTCAATATTGCTGAAGGGGTACGAACTTGGGGCTTGATTGGATCAGGTTTACTCTTGTTTGTCGCAATGTTCTTAATATCAAATACGATTCGAATTACGATTTTATCGAGAGAACGAGAAATTCAAATTATGCGTTTAGTTGGTGCCAAAAATGGTTATATTCGCTGGCCTTTCTTCTTAGAAGGTGGGTGGATTGGTTTACTAGGAGCCATTCTTCCAATCGGGTTGATTATTTTTGGTTATCCAGAAGTTTATCGGGTTTTAAACCCTGTCTTGTTACGTTCAAACTATAGCTTATTACAACCAGGACAATTTATGATACAAATCAGTGCAATTCTTGCAGTATTAGGTATCTTAATTGGTTCATTAGGCTCAGTTATTTCAATGCGACGTTTCTTAAAAGTATAATTTCTTGAAAAGCAGCTGCTAGTCAGTTGCTTTTTTTGTTGAAATAAAAAAAGGAATTAAATTATAATAGACAATCAAAATTAAGTATGTAAAAATAAATAGAAAGAATCGATTACGTAGGAGAATATGATATGGGCAAATCAGTCAATAAGTTAGACAAAAACACACTGTATATATTTTTAGTCGTTGCTGTTTTATTTGCAGCCTTGGCTTTTGTTTGGAATTCACCGATGCAAATCTGGCAAGGAAGTCGAGTGATTTTAACTAATCCAAGTAACCTAATTACCGATTATTTTGAAATTGCCAACGTCGGTGCAGCATTTATGAATGTCGCTTTAATGCTCTTTCAAGCCATTTTTGTTGTAAAAGTCAGTAAAGCACCAATGACTGGTATGATTGTGACAGCTATTTTTACAGTCATTGGATTTTCGTTTTTTGGAAAAAACTTGTACAATTCCACTTCGATTATTATTGGTGTCTATCTTTCTTTTAAATTTTCAAAAACACCTTTTGATTGGGTACCAATTGCTTTATTTGGTACAGCCTTAGGACCGTTAGTTAGCGTTGTTTCTTTTGGTTTTTCTTTGCCAACTATCATAGGAATTGTTTTAGGAAATCTAGTCGGGATCGTTGCTGGTTTTTTTATACCAATCTTGTCGCAACATTTTGTCAAATTTCATCAAGGATTTAGTTTATACAATATTGGATTTACAGCGGGGATGATTGCGTCTTTTTTTATGGCTATTTTTCAAAGTTTCGGGTTGAAAGTTACACCTGTTTATCTTGTCTCCAAAGGCCATAATTTAACGATGAGTCTTTTTTTAATTCTCTTTTTTGGTTTTGTTTTTTTCCTTGGGTGGTCACTTAATGATTTTTCGATGAAGGGGTTTTCCCTACTTTTAAAACAATCTGGGCGAGGTGGCTCTGATTATTTTTCCGATTTCGATCGTGGGATTGTTCTAATGAACATGTCTTTACTAGGATGGATTAGTATGGCTTACGTTTTAGCTGTCGGTGGGGAATTAAATGGACCGTCAATAGGAGGGATTTTCACGGTTTTTGGCTTCGGAGCCGTAGGGAAACATCTTAAAAATGTCCTGCCGATTTTAATCGGTGTTTTTATTGTTGGACATTTTAGTGTGCACGATGTTAGCTCCACCGCAGCGATTTTAGCGGCCTTATTTGGTACAACGTTAGCACCAATTAGTGGTTATTACGGACCGGTGTATGGGGTTTTAGCCGGAGGGATTTTTATTATGTTTACGACAAATAGCTTAGCGCAATTGCATGCTGGGATGAATCTATATAACAACGGTTTTGCAGGCGGCTTTGTTGCGGCAGTAATGGCGCCTATTTTAGAGAAATCCGTAAATGGCACCCCGAAGGAAAAGAAGAAAAGTGCTTTCGATTGACAAATGAAAATTTAATTAGTATACTCATGAAAATCAAAAGAATAGCAATCGCGATGAATTGGTAGAGTATATTACTTGATGTATTGAAGAGAAGGCCTAGTTGGTGGGATAGGTCTATACAGTTGTAATAGAAGTGCACCAAAGAGCAGCTTGATCGAATGAAGTAGACCAAGCCGGAAGTTCCCGTTATCGAACTAGAGTATGTCAGTACTCGAATTTGAGTTGGGAGCAATCCTAAACAGAGTGGAACCGTGAAAGTATGCCTTTTGCCTCTGTATATGTAAATATACAGGTGCAGAAGGCTTTTTTTTGATTAAAGAATAAGGGGGAATTTTTTTATGTTATACAACAATATTATAGAAGCCATTGGAAAAACACCGTTAGTCAAGTTAGAAAACACGGAGGCTAACATGGCTGATATTTATGTGAAAGTAGAAAGTTTTAATCCCGGTGGCAGCGTCAAAGACCGCGCAGCATATTACATGATTAAAACAGCTGCAGAAAAAGGTTTAATTAAACAAGGAGATACGATTATCGAAGCGACAAGCGGGAATATGGGGATTTCACTATCAATGATTGGTGCGGCTTTGGGTTATAAAATGGTCATCGTAATGCCGGACACAATGAGTGTTGAGCGTCGTAAAATGATTGCAGCATATGGTGCCGAATTAGTTTTAACACCAGGTAGCAAAGGGATGTTAGGATCGGTTGAAAAAGCACAAGAACTAGCTAAAGAAAAAGGCTATTTTGTTATTAACCAGTTTAAAAATATGGCAAATTTTCAAGCACATGTGGAAACAACTGCAGTGGAGATTTATGACGATTTAAATGGCGAATTGGATGCCTTTGTAGCAGGTGTTGGAACTGGGGGAACGGTTAGTGGGATTGGAAGTTTCTTAAAAAGCAAAAATCCGGCCATTCAAATTATTGCAATACAGCCCGATAAATCCCCTGTCTTAACTGGCGGAAATCCTGGACCACACGGGATTCAAGGCATAGGTGCCAATTTTGTACCTGAAATTTACAAAGCAGAGGTAATTGATGAAGTTTTATCAATGAACCAAGAAACTGCCTATGATGCTAGTCGTGAGTTAGGTAAGAAAGCTGGTATTTTAGTCGGTATGTCTGCTGGTGGAAATTTTGCAGCAGCTAAAATTATTGCCAAACGCTTAGGAGCAGGTAAAAAAGTTGTAACGATTTTACCAGATACTGGCGAAAGATATTTATCAACGGTTTTGTTTGACGAAGAATAAGAGGTGTATCATGTTTAAGTTTTTCAAAAAACAAGCTCAAGTGGTTTTAGACAAAGATCCGGCTACAGAGAGCTTGTGGGATTCTTTGTTGACCTCGCCGAGCGTGAAGGCGATGGCCTATTACCGAATGGCCCATCGTTTATATTTGAATAACAAAAAAATTCTGGCTAAAATGCTAGCAAAACGTGCACGAAGAATTACAGGTATTGAAATTCATCCAGGTGCCACGATTGGTGAAAATTTATTTATTGATCATGGGATGGGTGTGGTGATTGGTCAAACCGCTAAGATAGGTAATAATGTAACACTCTATCATCAAGTAACGCTTGGTGGGGTGAGTGGTGCGCGTGGTGAAAAAAGACATCCAACGATTGAAGATGATGTCATGATTGGAGCTGGAGCAAAAATTTTGGGTAATATCACCATTGGTCGTGGTGCTAAAATTGGTGCCAATGCGGTTGTTGTCCGAGATGTTCCGCCGTATGCAACAGCTGTAGGAATTCCTGCAAAGGTTGTCCAAAAAAAAGCAACGCCTTCTTATATGTATGTTATTTAATCAATAATGATAAATGAGTGAAAGGGTGAAAAGTCATCTATTCACTCATTTTTTTCGGATTCGTCTATGAAACTCTTGAGAATTTAACTAATTCTAATTTGAAATGGAATGCGAAAATGTTATTATGGAAACAAATAGAAAAAAATAAATAATTTTTCAGAATAAGGGGTTTCAAAATGAGAAAACATTTTACAAGATTTACAATGCTAGGATTGCTGATTATTTTGGCAGGCTGTGCAAGTTGGATTGATCGTGGAGAATCAATTACGGCGGTAGGTTCGTCTGCTTTACAACCTTTGGCCGAATCCGCAGCGGAATCTTTTCAAACAAATAATCCCGGGCGTTTCATTAACGTTCAAGGTGGCGGAAGTGGAACAGGTCTAAGTCAAGTTCAAGCTGGAGCTGTACAAATTGGGAATTCAGATGTTTTTGCTGAAGAGAAAAATGGAGTGGATGCAGATTTATTAGTTAGTTATAAAGTTGCAACAGTTGGAATTACGCCAATTGTTAATAATAATGTCGGTATTACCAATCTGGCCTTAGAAGATTTACGGGATATTTTCACTGGTAAAATTACCAATTGGAAAGAAGTTGGTGGGAAAGATCAAAAAATTGTCTTATTGAACCGAGCAAATGGTAGTGGCACTCGTAACACGTTTGAGCGTTGGGTCTTAGATGGGCAGACTGCGAAACAGTCCCAAGAACAAGATTCAAGTGGGATGGTACGTCAAATTGTTGCCGATACTCCAGGAGCAATTAGTTATGTTTCTTTTTCATATGTAACGGATGAAATTACCCCTATTAGCATTGATGGTGTTGCACCAACGGATGAAAATGTAATGACGAATGAGTGGGTTATTTGGTCGTATGAGCATATGTATACAAAAGGTGAAGCAACAGGTTTAACGAAAGAATTTATTGAGTATGTTTTATCTGATGCAATTCAAGATACAGTTGTTGGCAAATTAGGTTACATCCCAATTTCAAAAATGCAAGTACAAAGAGACTGGCAAGGAAACGTGATCGAGTAGTCTTTACATAAAATTTACAATCTTCACAATAAATTTACGGAACGTTAAAATAAAATTGACGTCCAGCAAGTAGACTAGTCGAAGATAGAATGAAAGATTTGAGGAGGCAATCTCTTGGAAGATGTAAAAAAGGTATTAACCCAGAAATCAAAAAAGGCGAAATTAGAGCAACGCGGGAAAATGATTAGTTTCTTGAGTATTTTCATTATTGTTGCCGTTGTGGTTTCTATTTTTTATTTTGTAGCGAGTAAAGGTTTAGCAACATTTTTTGTGGATAAAGTAAACTTTTTTGATTTTTTATTTGGAACAAAATGGAATCCTAGCCAAGTAGGCGAAAATGGGCAACCACTTGTTGGAGCGTTACCGATGATTATCGGTTCTTTCTTAGTGACATTTTTATCTGCGATTGTGGCAACGCCGTTTGCGATTGGAGCAGCAGTTTTTATGGTTGAAATCTCACCGAAACAAGGACAAAAAATCTTACAACCAGTTATCGAATTACTTGTCGGAATTCCTTCAGTAGTGTATGGCTTCATTGGTTTATCTGTAATCGTACCGGCTGTGCGCGCTGTCTTTGGGGGAACAGGTTTTGGTATTCTAGCTGGAACCTTTGTCTTGTTTATTATGATTTTACCGACAGTTACAACGATGACGGTAGATGCTTTAAAGAGTGTGCCACGTCATTATCGTGAGGCATCACTGGCTTTAGGGGCAACACGTTGGCAAACAACCTATAAAGTAGTTTTACGAGCGGCCGTACCTGGAATTTTAACAGCTGTTGTTTTTGGGATGGCTCGTGCATTTGGAGAAGCATTGGCAATCCAAATGGTTATTGGTAATGCGGCACTAATTCCGACAAGCTTAGTCACACCAGCGTCAACGTTAACGTCTATTTTAACAATGGGTATTGGTAATACAATTATGGGCTCCGTTGAAAATAACGTTTTATGGTCATTGGCATTGATCTTACTATTTATGTCACTGGTGTTTAATATTATTATCCGAGTAATTGGTAAGAAAGGAAGATTAAATTAATGAATGCAAAAAGAGCAGATAAAATTGCAACGGGTGTCTTATATACGGTTGCAGGCCTTATCGTTTTAATTTTAGCTTCTTTATTATTATATATCTTAGTACGGGGTTTACCGCATATTTCTTGGGAATTTTTAACTCAACCATCGAAAGGATATGAAACAGGTGGGGGGATAGGAATTCAGTTATTCAACTCCTTTTACTTGTTGTTTGTCACAATGGTGATTAGTTTTCCAATTTCTTTGGGTGCAGGTATTTATCTGGCTGAATATGCCAAAAAAAATTGGATTACAGATCTAATTCGTACAGCAATTGAAATATTAAGTTCTTTACCTTCAGTTGTTGTCGGTTTATTTGGTTTCTTAGTTTTCGTTATTCAGTTTGGTTATGGTTTCTCGATTTTATCAGGGGCGTTAGCTCTAACATTTTTTAATTTACCTTTATTGACCAGAAACGTCGAAGAATCGTTAAAAGCCGTTCACTTTACACAACGTGAAGCGGGCTTAGCTTTAGGCTTATCACGATGGGAAACAGTCTTACGCGTCATCGTTCCTGAAGCAACACCTGGAATTTTAACAGGAGTTATTTTGAGTTCTGGAAGAATCTTTGGTGAAGCGGCAGCGTTAATCTATACAGCTGGTCAGAGTGCTCCAGCCTTAGACTTTACTAATTGGAATCCATTCAGTGTATCAAGCCCGATTGGTTTATTCCGACAAGCAGAGACTTTAGCTGTTCATATTTGGAAAATCAATACAGAAGGAACAATGCCAGATGGTTCGGCGGTTTCAGCAGGAGCTTCCGCTGTCTTGATTATTGCTGTATTAGTCTTTAACTTTAGTGCACGTGCGATTGGGAAAAGACTGCATAAAAAATTAACTTCGGCTTAAGGGGATTACAATGGAAAAATATAATTGGGATGAACGTAATATTATTACGATGGATCAAAAAGATGTTATTTTACATACCAATGATTTACATGTTTGGTATGGTGATAATGAAGCAATTAAAGGTGTTGATTTACAATTTGAAAAAAATAAAGTTACGGCTTTAATTGGTCCTTCAGGTTGTGGAAAATCAACTTATTTACGTTCATTGAATCGCATGAATGATGAAATTGCTAATACAAAAATTACTGGTGAAATTGTTTATAAAGGGGTCAACATTAACTCTTCAGAAGTCGATGTTTTTGAAGCCCGTAAACGGATTGGTATGGTTTTCCAACGTCCAAATCCATTTAGTAAATCAATCTATGAAAATATTACTTTTGCTTTAAAACGTCACGGGGAAAAAGATAAACATAAATTGGATGAAATTGTTGAAACGAGCTTAAAACAAGCCGCGCTTTGGGAACAAGTGAAAGATTCCTTAAATAAAAGTGCCTTGGCATTATCTGGTGGTCAGCAACAACGTCTATGTATTGCACGCGCCATTGCAATGAAACCAGATATTTTACTGCTAGATGAGCCCGCTAGTGCCCTTGATCCAATTTCGACAGGTAAAGTTGAAGAAACAATCGTTAGCTTAAAAAAAGATTATTCAATTGTCATTGTAACGCACAATATGCAACAAGCAGCGCGTATTAGTGACTATACTGCATTCTTTTACTTAGGTAATGCGATTGAATACGATGAAACAAGTAAAATCTTTACTCGTCCAAAAATTCAAGCGACGGAAGATTACGTCTCTGGACATTTTGGTTAGAAAGGAAGGAAAATAACATGACGGAAACAATTCTTTCCTCTCGTGACTTGCATTTATATTATGGGAAAAAAGAAGCATTAAAAGGGATTGACCTTTCAATTAATAAAGGGGAAATCACGGCAATGATTGGTCCTTCAGGCTGTGGTAAGTCAACATACTTACGTTCGCTTAACCGCATGAACGATCTAATCCCAGGTGTTACAATCACAGGTAGTGTGATGTACAAAGGAAAAGATATTTATAGTCCTAAAACGGATACCGTTGATTTACGTAAAGAAATTGGTATGGTATTCCAACAACCAAATCCGTTTCCATTTTCAATTTATGAAAATGTTATTTACGGTTTAAAACTAAAAGGTGAAACGAACAAACAAGTGCTTGATCAGGTTGTAGAAGAGAGTTTAAAAGCAGCATCTGTTTGGGAAGATGTGAAAGATAAGTTGCATCAAAGTGCCTTATCGTTATCAGGTGGTCAACAACAACGGGTTTGTATTGCACGTGTACTGGCAGTCGATCCTGAGATTATTCTTTTAGATGAGCCAACCAGTGCGTTAGACCCGGTTTCTTCAGGAAAAATTGAAAATACATTGTTACGCTTGAAAGAAAAGTATACAATGATTATTGTGACGCATAATATGTCTCAAGCGTCACGTATTTCTGATAAAACAGCCTTTTTCTTAAATGGCGATTTAATTGAATTTGATAATACCAAAAAGATTTTTATGAACCCTGGCCAAAAAGAGACCGAGGATTATATTTCTGGTCGTTTCGGTTAAATAAAAAATAGAATCCGTACTGGAAAGGAAGATTGGGATGCTACGAACACAATTTGAAGAAGATTTACTAAATTTACATAATCAATTTTATGAAATGGGAATGCTTGTGAGTAGAGCCATTCATAATTCAGTTCAAGCCTATGTGAAACATGACAAGTCATTAGCTCAAGAAGTGATTAAAAAAGATGAAGATGTCAATCAGATTGAAATCCGTTTAGAGAAAAAAAGTTTTGAAATGATTGCCTTGCAACAGCCCGTAACGACAGATTTACGTCGCATTATTACGGTAATGAAGGCCAGTTCAGACTTAGAGCGGATGGGTGATCATGCGGTGTCGATTGCGAAATCAACAATCCGTATGAAAGGGGAAACACGTATTCCTGAACTAGAAAAAGCTGTTTATGACATGTCTGATTACGTCAAAAAAATGGTTGATAACGTCTTGATTGCCTATGTAAAAACAGATCAAGAGGATGCAAGACTAATTGCTGAAATGGATACGAAAGTTAACCAATGTTATCGTGATATTTACTATCAAACGATTAGAGAGATGAAAAATAATCCGGAATTAATCGTAGTTGGAACGGAATACTTAAACGTTGCCCAATATTTAGAACGGATTGGAGACTACGTAACAAATATTTGTGAATGGATTGTTTACTTGGCTACTGGTAAAATAAGTGAACTAAATTCAAATCGTACAGAAGAGCTTTAATTAAATAAAACTTCTAATAAATTGGATTTTCAGTCCAGTTATTAGAAGTTTTTTAATTGAAAAATTGGTACTTAAGACCTATGTTTTTTCTAAATAAAACAGGCATAATAGGGATACAAGGTAAACTTGTGAAAATACTTTGCTTGAGGAGGCAATTTCCATGAACGAAAGAGAAAGAATATTGGAATTAGTAAAAAAAGGTGTGCTTTCTACGGATGAAGCCTTAGACTTACTAGAACAAATTGGCAAAAAGAACGAGACAATTGAAAAGACACCCATTTCTGTCGATGAAATCGATACTGAAAATATTGAATTAGATGAAGAAGATTTATTTGAAAGTAAGCAAACAGAAGATCAAAAAAATTTAGAAGAAATTTTAAATCGACTTGCGACAGAATCGAATCAGGCATCCGCAGAATTGGATACCGTTATGGTTGGGATTGATGGTTTGAATAAAGCTTTAGCTGAAGTGCGTGAAGCTTTGATGGAAATCAATACAAAAGAAGAGTTGGATTCATTAACTGAAGAGGAATTAGACATCCGTCATAATCTTGAAGAAGAGATTAAAGATTTTGAATTAGCTTTAGTTGACTTAAAAGAAGAAAAAGCGCAGCTTGAAGGACAATTAAGAAACATTCGTCGTTCAAAATGGTCTCAAAAAAAAGAAGAATTAAACCAAAAAATTGAGATTCCTGAAGACTGGAAAGAGCAAGCAAGTGAAACCATCAACCAAGTTGGCGGAAAAGTGGCAGATGTGACGAGTCAAATGGGAAAATTTTTCAAAAAAACCATCGAGTCTGTTTCACAAACAGTAGGCGAAAACGTCGAATGGAAAGACATTAACCTAAAAATTCCAGGCGTAGCAACAACCAAATTCACGAAAGACTTTGAATTCAGTGATGTTGCACCAACAATCATCGATGTTCAAGTTGCTAACGGAGATATTGAATTGCGTTTCTGGGATCAAGAAGACATTCGAATTGAAACAGAGATTAAATTGTATGGTAAAATGGATGCTGAAACACCATTGGCTGCTTTTGAAGAGCGTAGTCAGATTGTGGTCGATGATGAGCAAATCGTCTTTAAAGTACCAAACAAACGGGTGCGAATTGATGCAATTTTCTACTTGCCAATCCGGACTTACGATTATACAACATTTAAACTTTTAAATGGTGATGTAACGATTAAAGAACTAGATACAAAAGATATTTACATCAAATCAACTCATGGCGATATCAAAATTGAAGGGTTAAAAGCTTCAATGCTTGAAATGTCTTGTGTCAATGGCGATATTACCGTAACGAGTGGCCATATTTTAGATGCGATTATTGAAAGTGTCAATGGCGATGTTAAAGTTGCTACGAATTTAGAAAATTTAAGCGTTAATTTAGTCAATGGCGACATTCGTTTAACATTAAAAGAAGAAGCGTTACGTCGTGTGAAAGTGACAACGGTCAATGGTGATGTTAAAGTTGCGTTACCAGGTACTATTGGTTTAGAAGGAATCGTAAAATCCAACCTAGGTAGTATTAAAAACCGCTTAACCGATTTTGAAGTGGTCCGTGAAAAAACAGAAAGAACCAATCAATTATTGCATTTTCGTCGCGTAGCCGATAAGATGGCACAAGTGGAACTTTCAACAACTACAGGAAATATTTACTTAAAAAATAACGAAGAGTCAGTCTAAAAGCGTCGTCAATCAACAAAGAATGAAAAACATTGCTTAGTGTCTAGCACGCTTAAAACTGGGAAGGTGGAAAAAATGAAAAAAAGATTAACAAAATCAAGATCAAATATAGTGATAACAGGAACGTTAGCAGGAATAGCAGAATATTTAAATGTTGATCCGACAATTGTCCGTGTGCTATTTGTCTTTATCTCATTAATGGGTATGGGTTCACCAATTTTACTTTATGTCATCATGATGCTAGTGATTCCGGCAGCAGATAAATCAAATGATCGTCGTGGCTATGGTAACGATAATCACTATTACAACAGCAATAAATATGATAATCGTTCAAAATCATCTTCAAGAAAAGAAGCAGAACGTGTAGATGAAGATGACTGGAGTGATTTTTAGTGACATATTTCCAACGCGTTTTAGTCAACATGTTGGCTTTCATTTCACTAACCGTCCTCTTTCCCGAGATGTTTTTTGTTAAAAGTTTTACGACGGCACTTGTTGCAAGTATCGTTTTATCACTGCTAAATACTATTATAAAACCGATATTGATGGTTTTATCATTCCCATTAACAATATTAACACTAGGCTTCTTTAGCTTTGTTATCAATGCGTTAATGCTACAATGGACATCGAATTTGGTAGGACAATACAATTTTGGTTTCTCTTCCTTTGGTGCGGCAATCTTAATGGCAATGATTCTCTCATTCGTCAATATGATCGTCAACCAACACCAACTAGATAAGAGGTTATAAAAAAATCGATCAATCGCGAGAGTTAAGCAAACTTTCGAAAAAATGGGACTTTCATTTTTCGAGAAAAGCTTAAGTCCGAGCGATTGATTTTTTTGTACCGTTTCAGATAAGAGGTTATAAAAAAATCGATCAATCGCGAGAGTTAAGCAAACTTTCGAAAAAAGGACTTTCATTTTTCGAGAAAAGCTTAACTATAAAGCGAGTGATTTGTATGATAAAAAAACCGCTGGTGATTTTATGTCACCAACGGTTTTTTCTCTTGTCCTAGCTAACTATTTAATTTGTTCTTCTGTTACAGATGATAAGTAATTATCAACTAAAACAATGGTATCATCTAAAGCACCGGCTTCAAAAGGTGATTTCAAGTGCGCAATCTCTAAAATTTCTAAGAATGTTTTCGTTCCACCAACTTGGCAAATAGCTAAGTAATCTTGCCAAGCAGTTTCATCTTTTTCGACATTGAATCTTTTCCAAAATTGGAAAGCACAAACTTGCGCTAAGGTGTAATCAATATAGTAAAAAGGTGAATTGAAGATATGACCTTGACGGAACCAATAAATACCTTTTTCTAGTTCAGGGAATACATCGTAATTACGTTCTGGGCAATATTGTTTTTCTAATTCACGCCAACAAGCTTTACGTTCAGCCGGTGTCCAATTAGGATTTGAGTAAACTTCTTGTTGGAAATGATCGACTAAAACACCATATGGTAAGAACTGTAAGGCGCTCGCTAAATGATTGAATTTATATTTGCTAGTTTCATCCTGGAAGAAATCTTCCATCCATGGCCAAGCAATAAATTCCATTGACATTGAATGGATTTCGCACGATTCATAGTTCGGAAAGACAATTTCTGGTTCTTTAATCCAACGTGATTCATATGTTTGGAAAGCATGGCCCGCTTCATGTGTTAAAACATCAACATCATGAGACGTTCCATTGAAGTTCGCAAAAATAAATGGTGATTGATAGTCTTGAATATATGTACAATAACCACCAGCTTGTTTTCCTGTTTTACTTAAAAGATCAAGTAAATCTTTTTCAACCATGAAATCAAAGAATTCACCTGTTTCAGGAGAAAGTTCTTGATACATTTTTTGAGCTTTAGCAACGAGTTCATCCGATGTTCCTTTTGGTGTTGCGTTACCATTAGGGAAGACTAATGATAGGTCGTGGAAATTTAGTTTTTCTAAGCCATTTCTTTGAGCTTGTCGTTCATAAAGTTTTTGTGTAACTGGGACAATCTTTTGTAAAACTTCAGAGCGATACGTTTCAATCATTGAACGATCGTAATCCCAACGATTCATTAAAACGTCACCAAATTCAACATAATTTTTAAAACCTAGCTTTGTGGCAATTTCGGTTCTGACTTTAATCATCTCATCATAAATCGCATCAAATTTTGCTTCGTTATCGGCATAAAACCCCGTGATTTTTTCTGTTGCTTGGCGTCTCGTAGATTCATTAACACTTTGAGCAAAAGGTGTTAATTGAGATAAGGTATAGACTTCACCTTCAAAAGGAATTTGTGCTGAGGCAACAAGTTTAGAATAATCAGAACTCAGTTGGTTTTCTTTTTGGAACAAAGGAATCAATTCTGGACTAAAAGTCTTGACTCGTCCTTCAGCGAATAAGAAAAGTGTTGAAGGAAAACTTGCTTTTAATTCATCTAATAGAGGGGAATTTAAAAGGCTTTGATAAAATTGAAAATCAAGTTCTTGGAAAAGTGGTTGGTATTCATTCCAAAAATTATCTTCTTTTTCATAAAAAGCATCGTTTGTATCAACGGAATAACGAATCGATGCTAGGTTATAGGCCGTTTCGATTGTTGCCCGTAGTTCATTTAAGTGGTTGACAGCTGCCACCGCTTCAGTTAATTCTGTTGCATCGGTTAATAATTGTAACGTTTTCAAAAAGTCGACTTTGTAAGTCTCATAATTTGGACGTAAATAAGTGTAATCTGAAAATTTCATTGTAAAATAACCTCCTTTTTTATAAATGATAGCACAAAAAACGAAAAAATTAAGATAAATTTTGTCGATAGTAGTAACTTTCTTCAGACAATGATAAAATAATACTATGAATTAAAATTGCTCAGAAAAGGGGTCAAAATAAATGGCAGAACTTGTCAAAGTTAGTGAGTTAGTCAAAGCGCTAGGATTAGAAGTCGTAACCGGTGGCGAAGAGGCATTAAATCGTAATATTACGACGGGAGATATTTCACGTCCAGGATTGGAATTAACTGGATATTTTAATTATTATTCACATGATCGATTACAATTGTTCGGAAGTAAAGAAGTCACTTTTGCACGACGAATGATGAAAGAAGAACGCTTAATGGTTATTCGCCGTATGTGTTCAGATGAAACACCAGCATTTATTATCTCAAGAGGGTTGGAAGTATCAGATGAGATGATTCAAGCCTGTGATGAACATCAAATTGCTATTTTACGTTCTAAAATTTCTACTTCGCGTTTGATGGGGGAACTTTCAACCTATTTAGAAGGCGTATTAGCACCAAGAACGAATGTCCATGGTGTACTCGTTGACGTTTATGGTTTAGGTGTCTTAATTCAAGGTGATAGTGGTATCGGTAAGAGTGAGACTGCGTTAGAACTTATTCAAAGAGGTCATCGTCTGATTGCCGATGATCGCGTTGATATTTATAAACAAGATGAATTAACATTGATTGGCGAACCAGCCAAAATTTTGGAACATTTGATTGAAATTCGTGGTATTGGAATTATTGATGTTATGAATTTATTTGGGGCAAGTGCCGTGCGCGGTTCGATGGAAGTCCAATTAGTTGTGTATTTAGAAAATTGGACGCGTGATAAAAAATATGATCGACTAGGTTCAGCCGATGAAACAATTATTTTAGGCGATGTGGAAATCCCACAAATTAAAATTCCAGTTAAAACAGGTCGAAACGTCGCGATTATTGTTGAGGTAGCAGCGATGAATTTCCGTGCTAAAACGATGGGTTATGATGCAACAAAAGAATTTGAGTCACGTTTGACTCGCTTAATAGAAGAAAATTCAGGTGTATAGGAAGTGAATAAGTAATGGATCGTGTCGCATTTGAGTTATTAGGCATTGAAATTTATTGGTATGCCTTAATTATTGTTTTTGGGATTGTCGTTGCTATGTGGTTAAGTACGCGAGAAAGTATTCGTGTAAATATGAAGCCAGATGATGTGACTGATTTTATGCTAGTCGGTTTACCGGTTGCTTTTATTGGTGCCAGACTTTATTATGTTTTATTTGATTTAGAACCTTATTTAGCTGATCCAATTCAAATTCTAAATATTCGTTCAGGTGGGCTTGCGATTTATGGCGGTTTGATTGCCGGGGGAATCTGGTTGTATTTTTTCTGTCGCCGAAATTTTATTTCTCCATGGACGTTTCTAGATGTCGCCGCTCCTAATGTTTTGTTAGCTCAAGCAATTGGTCGTTGGGGAAATTTTATGAACCAAGAGGCCTTTGGTGCAGATACAACGCGCGCATTTTTAGAGAGTCTATGTATACCAAAGTTTATTATTAATAACATGGAGATTGATGGTATTTATCGTCAACCGACATTTTTATACGAATCACTTTGGAGTGTCCTAGGATTTATCATAATCATTATCCTAAGAAAAAAAGCCGATTTCTTCAAACAAGGAGAAGTCGCACTATCATATGTGATTTGGTATAGCTTTGGTCGTTTCTTTATTGAAGGCATGCGTACCGATAGTTTATACTTATTAGGTGAATTACGTGTCTCTCAATTATTATCAGCCCTGTTATTTATTGGTGCATGGGCGATTCTAATTTGGCGCCGTAAAAAAGTTACAAATTTAAAACTGTACAATCGTAGTTATGGTAAAGACCAATTTATTATTTAAAAGACAGACCATTTTAGTTATGCTAGAATAAAAGGATAACTAGAATAAAATTAGAGGAGGTTTCCACTGTGAAACAAAAAATTGCTGTATTAGGACCAGGTTCTTGGGGGACAGCTCTTGCACAAGTTTTAGTTGAAAATGGTCACGAGACTATTTTATGGGGGAAAAATCCAGCACAAGTTAAAGAGATTAACGAACAACATACGAATCATCATTATTTACCAGATTTAATATTACCAACTGAGCTGAAAGCAACAATATCTTTGGAAGAAGCGATTAAAGATGCCGACGCTTTATTATTTGTTATTCCAACAAAAGCCATTCGTGAAGTTGCACATCAAGTCGCAGCGATTGTTGAAAATCAACCATATATCATTCATGCTTCAAAAGGTTTGGAGCAAATAAGTCATAAACGAATTTCAGAAGTTTTAGCGGAAGAAATTCCCGAAGATAAACGTAAAGAGATTATTGTCTTATCCGGGCCAAGTCATGCAGAGGAAGTCGCAGTTCATGATATTACGACAATCACTGCAGCTAGTCCCGAATTGGATGCTGCAACTTATGTCCAAGAATTATTTATGAATGAATATTTCCGGATTTATACAAATGATGATGTGATTGGTGTTGAGCTAGGAGCTGCGTTAAAAAACATTATTGCATTGGGTGCAGGCGCTATGGTTGGTCTAGGATTCGGTGACAATGCCAAAGCGGCAATTATGACGCGCGGCTTAGCAGAGATTAGCCGTTTAGGCGTTGCTTTAGGTGCGAATCCATTAACCTTTATTGGTTTGAGCGGTGTCGGTGATTTAATCGTAACTTGTACCAGTGTCCATTCTCGAAACTGGCGGACAGGTCAATTACTTGGGCAAGGTAAAAAGTTAGAAGAAATTCTAAACAACATGGGCATGATTGTTGAAGGGGTTTCGACGACTAAGGCTGCTTTAGAGCTTTCCAAACAGTTGGGCGTAGAAATGCCAATTACTGAAGCGATTCACAGTGTATTATACGAAGGCAAAGACATTAAAATTGCGGCTAAAGATATTATGTTAAGAGATGGCCGAATTGAAAACGAATTTAGTTAAGGAGACTCTTGTGATGAAAGTAAGAAAAGCCGTAATTCCAGCAGCTGGTCTGGGGACACGATTTTTACCAGCAACGAAGGCAATGGCAAAAGAAATGTTGCCGATCGTAGATAAACCAACGATTCAATTTATTGTTGAAGAAGCATTGAAATCAGGAATCGAAGATATTTTAATTGTTACAGGTAAAGCAAAACGTCCAATTGAAGATCATTTTGATGCAAATTTGGAGCTTGAAACGAATTTAAAAGAAAAACATAAAGATGAATTACTGAAGTTAGTAGAAGAAACAACTGATATTAACTTGCATTTTGTACGTCAAAAGCATCCCTTAGGTTTAGGTCATGCGGTATTACAAGCAAAAGCTTTTGTCGGTAATGAACCATTTGTTGTGATGCTAGGTGATGATTTAATGGAAGATGAAATTCCATTAACAAAGCAACTAATGCTCGACTATGAAAATACACATGCTTCTACCATTGCAGTCATGGAAGTTCCAGAAGATGAAACGCATAAATACGGAATTATTAATCCTGGTGAAGAAGTGGAAGAAGGTTTATTCAATGTTAAGAACTTTGTTGAAAAACCGAAACTAGGTGAAGCACCAAGTAATTTAGCAATTATCGGACGCTATTTATTAACACCTGAGATTTTTTCCGTTTTAGAACAACAAGAACCAGGTGCGGGTGGAGAAATTCAATTAACCGATGCAATTGATACTTTGAATAAAACTCAAAGAGTCTTTGCTCATGAATTTAAAGGCATTCGTTACGATGTTGGTGATAAGTTTGGTTTTATGAAAACGAGTATCGAATATGGTTTGAAACATCCAGAAGTACAAGAAAACTTAAAAGAATATATTATTCAACTAGGACAAAAATTGGCGACAGAAAAAACTTCAACTCCCGCGAGTGAAGAAATAGAGCCTTCGTAGTTTTTTTAGGCCCATTAAGAATGACAATTATGATTGTTTTACTTATTGGGCTCTTTTAGTTAATATAATAGAAAGAGAAAGGAGTTTTTTGATGTCAGGTGGAGAAATTGCAGCACTCATTGCGGCGATTGCATTTGCGGTCTTGGTCGTGTTCCTATCACGCTTATTACTTCAGGTAGGAAAAACAGTTAAAAAAGCGGAGACGACATTAACACAAGTTAATCAAACAATTGAAGTTGTGACCAAAGATGTCGATGTTTTAGTTCGCGAGGTAGAAGGTTTACTTGTTAAGAGTAATGAGTTAATGGTTGATGTAACAGGAAAAGTTGAGACAATCAATCCTTTATTTGATGCCATTGCTGATTTAAGTATGAGTGTATCAGACTTGAATGCTTCTGGTCGACAAGCTGTTACGCGTTTTTCATCACTCGGCAGATCGGTTGCAAGCGCAAGTGTTGTAGGAAAGGTCAGTCAGGCAACGATCAATCGATTGAAAAAAAATAAAAAAACCCCAACAACGAACACAAATCAAGGAGGAATGACAAATGAGTAAAAAAGGTGGATTTCTATTAGGAGCTTTAATCGGTGGAACAGCCGCAGCAGTAGCGGCACTTTTATTAGCGCCAGAATCAGGTCGTGAATTACGTGATAAATTAGCCAAACAAATTGACGATTTACTAGATACAGCCTCAGATTATTCCGATGCTTCAAAAGAAAAAAGTAGTGAATTTTCTCATGTAGTCAAAGAAAAAGCCGCTTCTTACACTAAGCGTTTAGAAGAATTAGCTGAAGTTCTAAAAGACAAGGCGAATGAGTTTATTGATGAATCGGAAGAACAATCTGAGGAAGTCCTTGCTGAAGTACAACAAGAAGTTGATGAAATTTCACGTCTATTTAAAAAAGAAGAATCAGAAATGGATGAAACTTTGGCTGAGGCTGAAGATATTGTGATTGATCTTTCTGAAGAATTACCAGTCGATGGTGTAGAAAGAACAACATTAGAGGATGAAGTAATTGCTCCGGTTGAGGAAGCTGAAGAAGTTAGCGAAGAAGTTATTGAAGAGTTAAAAGAAGTGGTTGAGGCCGCTAATCCAGAACACGAATAAATAGAATAAAAGAAAGTCAGACCATTGATTCAACAGTCTGACTTTCTTTTATTATTGTTGTATTAATTAAGAATGTTTTTTACTCGTCCTACAAGGTTGTTTTCTTCGAGCATGACTTTAATGCCATGCGGATGATGGGGCGCGTTGGTTAAAATTCTTTTAACGTGGCCACGTGTGAGTGTTCCAGAACGTTGATCTTTTTTTAAAACGATTTCGACCTTTTGTCCAATTTGGATATCGGAGCGTTTTGTACCGTTCATGCTTAGTAACCCCCTGGCTGATTAGCCAATAATTTTCAATTCTTTTGATGTTTTGGTAAACGATTGGCTACCATTTTTTGTTACATAAACACAGTCTTCGATTCGAACACCAACTTGGTTAGGTAAATAAATTCCAGGTTCAATTGAGAAACACATACCTTCTTCGAGGACTAAATCATTGCCAGCTACAATTGAAGGATATTCATGGACGCTAGTGCCAATTCCGTGTCCAAGGCGGTGGTTAAAGTAAGGACCGTAACCAGCATCGTCAATGACCTTTCTAGCAACTGCATCAAGTTCCCCAGCAGTTATTCCAGGTTTTACAGTATCTTGAGCAGTTAATTGGGCTTCAAGAACAATTTGGTAGATTTCCTTTTGAAAGTCGCTAGGGGTTTGGTAAGCGACTGTTCGTGTTGCATCACTGCAATAACCGTTCCAAACGACACCTAGATCAAATAAAACAAATTGATTTTCTTGGATGATTGTATTTCCAGGATTACCATGAGGATCAGCCGCGCGAGAACCGGTTAAAACCATCGTATCAAAGGACATTTTTGATACCCCTTTTTTCTTTAGTTCATATTCAATTTGCGCGACGATTTCTTGCTCGGTAACGCCTGGCCCAATTGTTGAAAAACCAATTTCAAAGGCAATATCTGCCCAAGAACCAGCTTCAATCAGTCCTTGAATCTCGCTGTCTGTTTTAATGAGTTGCATGTTTTGGATGACTGACGTAATATCAGCCTTAAAATGCGTTTGTTCAAAATAACTTGCTAACAATTCAAAACGGTCTAAGGATAAAGCATTTTTTTCTAGGGCGAAATTTTTAGGTTCTCCATAACGAGTAATGATCTCTTGATGGATGACTTTCCAAGGATTTTCAGTGTCTAGATAGCCAACAACATCATAAGCCCAAGCACTTTTGGCAGCTGCTTCGACTTCTAGTGCGGGTGCGAAGAGGAATGGGTCTTTTTCAAGGGCGATAAATAATGCGAGTACGCGCTCATGGGGATCACTTTCGTAACCAGTAAAATAGGCAATCGATTGTGGCTGACTAATATAGGCTAATTCGATATTTTCTTTTTCCATCCACTTTTTTAAATCATTGATTTTTTCAATATTCATTAAAAGTAACCTTCTTTCTTGAGGTAAAGCTCTTTATTAATAGTACCATGAACAAAAATGAGTAGCTAGATTGAATTTTCATGAAAACAGAGATAAAACGGTTGCAAATGCCTTTAAAGTTTGATATTCTAACTAAGAAATGTAAATCAAATTTTCTGAAAATGAAAAAATTAAAGGAGAAATACGATGGATAAACAAACGATTACAATTTATGACGTTGCCCGTGAAGCAAATGTATCTATGGCAACAGTTTCGCGTGTAGTGAATGGTAATCCAAACGTTAAACCTGCAACACGCAAAAAAGTGTTAGAAGTGATTGATCGTTTAGATTACAGACCAAATGCTGTCGCACGTGGTCTAGCAAGTAAAAAGACAACAACAGTGGGGGTAATTATTCCCGATGTTAGTAATATGTTCTTTTCTTCGCTAGCACGAGGCATTGATGATGTGGCTACGATGTATAAATATAATATTATTTTAGCAAACTCCGATGGTGATAGCCAAAAAGAAGTCAACGTATTAAACAACTTGCTTGCAAAACAAGTTGATGGTGTAATTTTCATGGGTCATCGTATTACTGATGAAGTTCGTGCAGAATTCTCTCGCTCGAAAACACCGGTTGTTTTAGCTGGTTCAATTGATCCAGACCAACAAGTTGGTAGTGTGAACATTGACTATAAATCAGCTGCAAAAGACTCGGTAAATTTATTAGCTAAAAATGGCAATCAAAAAATTGCTTTCATTAGCGGAGCATTAATTGATGCCATTAATGGCCAAAACCGCTTGGGTGGCTACAAAGAAGCATTAACAGAAAATAAATTGACGTATACTGAAGGTCTTGTTTTTGAGTCGCCATACTCCTTTAAAGATGGTTATGAACTAGTTGATCGTTTATTAAATAGTGGCGCGACAGCAGCATATGTAACAGATGATGAATTAGCTATCGGAATTTTAGATGGTTTAATCGATAAAGGTATTAAAGTTCCAGAAGATTTTGAGATTATCACAAGTAACAATTCATTATTAACCCAAGTTGCTCGTCCAAAATTATCATCAGTGACTCAACCATTGTATGATATTGGTGCAGTTTCAATGCGTTTGTTAACAAAATTAATGAATAAAGAAGAAGTTGAAGAAAAAACAATTACTTTACCGTATGGTATCGTTCAACGCAATTCAACAAAATAATTTCAAAAAAAAACAACTTGGAGGAATCATCCAAGTTGTTTTTTTCTTTGGCTGTATAATTTTTGATGTGGATGAAGAAATTCGTTCACATCTATTTTTTTAGAAAAAAATAGAAACATAAGAATTTTCCAGTTAAAATGATAGTATCGACACCACATTTTGAAAGGATGATTCTTATGTCTCATAACGATTGTATACGAAAAAGCATTGATTTAAAAGATAAAAATATTACTTTTGATCATTTATTTTGTGAGGAACTTGTGATAAAAGGCAGAAAATCAAAAGTTTATCACGCAAAACTTAGCTACCAGCCAGAGGAATGTAAAGAATGTAAAAAGGAGAACACCAAGCACTCCATTGTAAAGAATGGTTTTATGCTCTCGAAAATAAAGTGGATTAGTCACACTCGATACCCTACCTATCTTTTTTTAAGAAAACAACGTTTCCTATGCCGTCAATGTGGAGCGAGTTTCCTAGCGGAATCATTGGAATTTGAAAAGCATTGTTTTATTGCCCGGAGGGTGAAACAATCCGTGCTCTTTGAACTCACTGACGCTACTTCCTTCAAAGATATCGCTAAACGTCACGCAATCTCTAGTACGACAGTCATTCGAACCATGAGGCAAGCTGGCAATGAAAGAAGAAATCAATTTAAAACACTACCCGAGACCCTTTGTTTCGATGAGTTTACTTCAACTAAAAATAAAAAAGGAAAATACAGCTTTATTTATTCAAATGCCTCCTCTCATAAAATCATTGATATTTTAATTGATAATTTCTCCAGAACGATTCGTGATCATTTTTTAAGATACCCTTTAAAAGAAAGATTAAAGGTCAAAGCGATTGTCGTCGATATGAATGCTGGTTATTTTAAACGAGTGAAAGAATTATTCCCGAATGCGTCTGTTGTCATTGATCGTTTCCATCTCGTTCAACTAATCAATCGTGCACTCAACGTCACAAGAATTAAAACGATGAATACATATCGCACGGCTTCGCCGGCTGCAGCGAAAGACTATCGAAAATTAAAGCGATACTGGAAACTCTTTCTAAAAGAATCCAATGACTTAGATTACCAAACGTATCATTATCATCGTCTCTTTAAGAAAGTGATAACGGAAACAGAAATTATGGATTATTTATTGAGCCTGAATAATTCATAGCTTTAATTCTTTGGCACATTTTATTGAAATATGTATCACTAATATCCCTATC